>CAZSVE010000032.1:0-17003 GCA_964610175.1 uncultured Thiotrichales bacterium | reverse complement strand
GGAAAGTACTATAGAGGTTTGTATGCGTACAATATTTGGCGCGAAAAAGAAATCAAAAATTGATCTAAGACAAAATGTGAACCACTTCACCGTCACTTCGGCATCTCCGCATCCACCCGCGTTTCATAGCCGCCATCGCCGAGGGTATGACTCACGCGGGTTGCCACCCACTTACCATCCACACCCCTCCGAAACCCCGACAGCACCAGTTTCGCCTCCGCAAACAAAGCGGGGTACCCATACTTTAGTGTCAGGCTGATCTCACCGAGTCCTCGGTTCAGCCTGTCCAACCGAGCCTCTGCTGCTCTCTTGGCTGCCTCAGCATCCGGATAGAGATGGCGCAGGGTAAAAGCAGGACTGCCTTCTCCTACCCGCACCGCGACTCTTTCTCCGGTGCCTGTATCGTGCCAGTGGGCGATCACCGACTGGTATTTACCGCGATCGGCCAGGGTTACCCGGTGTTTAGCGGTTTGATTCCGGTGAATGGCGACGGTCGGGATCGTCTTCCCGGTGGCGGTTTTCGCCTCCCCCTTGGGCACGAACAGCAGATACCCATTGGCGGGCTTGGCGACGGCATCGTATTGCCGGGCGAGGCGAGTCAGAAGATGCAGATCCGATTCCTCGGTCTGGTCCAGGTGGGGGATATCGATTGGCGCTAAAAAATCTCCCACGGCGGGGGTGAGCCCGTGTTCGGCGGCGATGGCCGCCACCATATCCCCCAGAGTCACATCATCCCAGGGACGGGTTTTGTGCTCCTTCAACCCCGCCTCCATGTCGGCAGCCCTGCCACGGATGGTAAGGGTGTCCGGGGGCCCGGAAAGCGCCAGTTCATCGGCAACGAAAAGACCCATCCTGACCAAGCCATCCTCCCTATAGCCGAGCCGGACATCAAGCTTCGCGCCTTTCCTCGGGAGTTCAATGACTCCGTCCCGGTCGTTGAGCCGGATCTCCACGGTGTCGGATTGCCAACCCGCCTCATCGGTCACGGAAAGGGAAATCAACCGATCCCGGATGGCCTCGGTGATTTCCACGGAGTCGGCAAAGATACGGAAGGAAGGAGTCATTGTCTTGATGGTTTAGCCGCATATAACCGAATGACTTTCATCAGTTTATTTTCAATTAACAGCACTAATTACTGGATACGGCAAATTGGGCGGATACTTCGAGCGGTCGCCATTGATCTCGCCAATGGCCGAGGTAAAGTTGTGTAGATTGACTCAAGCAGTTCGAAGAACGAATCAGTTTTCCGGCAGTTTTTCTTCCCACCGTGGTCCCAGCAATTTCGCGTGCGTCCGAGCAAGCTGATGGGCATGATGTGTTTCCCTTCCAGCCGGGCCTCAAATGCTGGCAATCAGCGCCATGGCGTCTTCACTGGCAAGCCAATATTTCCCATACCGGGCCCGGTATTCGTAGGCCTGATCCGCGCCTCCATGCGTAATCGTCCAATCGGGTAATGAGATCACCGATTCCGGTTCGGGGTGACGAGCCTTCTTCAGTTCCTCCGCAACCAGGGGAAGCTGGGATTTCGCCTCTATCAGCAGGGCCCTCGCTTCATCGAGTTCTCCCACCATGGCCAATGCCAACGGGTGTGTATAGGTTATGTCCGGGAAGACATCGCCCCGATTGTCCTCACAGAAACTATGAAGGACCGCTATCGATTATCCTATCCGTTTTTGAAAACCAGAGAGGAAAAGAATAATGGCGACAACGGTCCTTCAAAGCAAAGATTATACAGGCAAAGCGGTTTTGTGCATGGCGATGGAATTAAGCAGCACAAAATGGAAATTGGGATTCAGCAATGGTAGCAGGGACCGGATAGCCACGATTACTGCTGGCGATCGAGAAAAATTGTTGGAACAAATCAGCCTTACCAAGGAGAAATTAGGCTTACCGGAGAATTGTCCGGTTGTCAGTTGTTATGAAGCGGGACGCGATGGATTCTGGATTCACCGCATGTTGGAAATGTGTGGGATTACCAATTTGATATTCGATTCGTCCAGTATTGAGGTAAACCGTCGTAAGCGACGCGTCAAAACGGACAAAGTGGATGTGACGGCGTTATTGCGGTTATTGCAGCGATACTTGAGCGGTGAACGAAGGGCGGTAAGTGTGGTGCGTGTTCCAAGCATTGAGGAAGAAGATCAAATGCGCCTGGATAGGGAGCGAAAACGACTGATCAAGGAACACACCGCGCATACTACCAGGATCGAATCATTGTTGATTGCGAACGGGGTACCAAAAGGTTCCGGACAAAATTTCCTCGAATGGTTGGAAACCGTCGAAAACAAATTAGGGAATAAGTTGATGCCGGATCTCAAAGCCGATATCCGCCGAGAATACGAACGTTTACAACTGGTCAAGCAACAACTCAAAAAGATACACCAAGAGCAAAAGCGCCGTATCAAAGAGGAAGACACAAAAGCAATAGAACAAATCATTACCCTGATGAAATTGCGGGGTGTTGGTCCGCAGTCGAGTTGGCTGCCTGCGCGGGTCTCGACCCAACGCCATACGACAGTGGCTCCAGTCAGAGAGAGCAAGGAATCAGCCTGGTGGGACCGGCGCGTATCCGAAGCCTAATGGTGGAGCTCGCTTGGCTATGGCTGCGATACCAACCGGATAGTGAGTTAAGCCTTTGGTTCCATAGTCGCTTTGGTATTGGTAAGCGTTTTCGGCGTGTCAGGATCGTGGCGCTGGCCCGAAAACTCCTCATTGCCTTGTGGCGCTACGTAGAAAAAGGTGTTGTCCCGGAAGGGGCCATTCTAAAAGCGAGTTAAGAACAATAGTCTTCCAAATACAAAGTACGCGACGTCAATCAATGATCAACAAGTCTGCATAAAGGTGAGAATGTAAAGTTTGGTAGTTGTGGAACGCCCGTATACGCCTTGGGTTGGTAGATTATCTCCATACCGTTTTTTCAGAAGGGGTGTTTTCCAAATTGGGTTCAAGGCAACGCATAAAACGAATGCAATTTTTGGTGCTTGGGTTTATCCCGACACGGATAGAAGGTTGAACGCCGCCTTAGCAGGGTGTATCGAATTTCAGAACCCGGCAACAATCCCAAACACATACCTTCCGCCAAATGTGAGTTGTTCAAGTGATCAAGGGGTATTCAGATGATCAGCGGTTAATGAAAGCTTGATTAACAGAGGGGTTGACAAGGGCGGCCTCATAGAAGCCGTATCTCCATCATAACGAATAAGATGGAGTTCAGTGTAAAAGTTTGTATCATTTAGGCGCTTGGTCCTGATCTGGAAAATTTTCGACAAAATACACAAGAAATTTTGAACAATGGCACTTTCGGTAATCTTTTTGGTTCCGGATTGGCCGGATTGGGTGCCTGGTTCGACACTGAATTCTAAAAATAGTCTCCATGTTTACCATCCTCACCTTCCTCTTCTTCACTGCCCTTGTAGCCATCCTCACCTGGCGGATGACCCGGCGCGACGATCATGGCAGTTCGGATGGTTACTTTCTGGGGGGACGCAAGCTCACCGGTGGATTCATCGCGGGGTCGTTGCTCCTCACCAATCTCTCCACCGAGCAACTGGTGGGGTTGAACGGTGCCGCCTTCCTGGACGGCTTTTCGGTGATGGCCTGGGAGGTGGTTGCTGCCGTGGGATTGGTTCTGATGGCTCTCTTTTTCCTGCCCCGGTATCTCAAAAGCGGCATCGCTACCATCCCCGAGTTCCTGGAGAAACGCTTCGATGCATCCACCCGCACCCTCACTACCCTCATCTTCATTATCGCCTACGCCGCCATCTTGCTACCCATTATCCTCTATACTGGGGCGGTGGGAATTAGCAGCATCTTTGATATCGGGGCCGTGACGGGGTTTCAGTCCGATACCATCTTGTGGACCACAGTCTGCTTCGTGGGCACCATCGGCTCCCTGTACGCCATCTTCGGTGGTCTGCGCACCGTGGCCGTATCGGACACCATCAACGGCCTTGGTCTACTCATCGGTGGTATCATGATCGCCTACTTCGGAGTCCGAACCCTGGGGGACGGGGACTTGTTCCAGGGCATTGAGATCCTGCGCACCAAGCACCCAGAAAAGCTGAACTCCATTGGTGGACCCAAGCAATCGGTACCCTTCTCCACCCTCTTCACCGGCGTGCTATTGCTCAATCTCTTCTACTGGTGTACCAACCAACAGATCATCCAGCGCACCTTTGGCGCCAGCTCCCTGGAGGAGGGGCAAAAAGGTGTCATCTATGCCGGGTACCTCAAAGTGGTGGGACCACTGATCTTGGTATTTCCCGGCATCATCGCTTTTCACCTCTACAGCACCGACGGCATCCGCGCCGATCAGGCCTACGGTACTCTAGTGCGGGACGTTCTGCCCCCCGCGCTGACAGGCTTCTTCGCCGCCGCCATGGTGGGCGCCGTACTGAGCTCCTTCAACTCGGCCCTAAACAGCACCTGCACCCTGTTCAGCTTAGGGATTTACAAACCGTTACTGAACAAAAATGCCGACGAGGCTACGGTGATCCGCTCTAGCAAGGTGTTCGGCTGGGCCATTGCTATCATCGCCATGCTAATCGCCCCACTCCTGGCCGGTCAGGAAAGTATTTTCGGCTACCTGCAAAAGATGAACGGCCTCTACTTCATCCCCATCTTCTCGGTAGTGGTCGTGGGGATGCTGTCCCGACGAGCAAGTGCCTTTGGTGCCAAGATAACCCTGATCCTAGGATTTACCCTGATTTCCTGTGGGTATTTCATCCCTGCTTTCGATGCATGGATCGACCAAAATCTAAACGATTTTCACTTCCTCGGCCTGGTGTTCGTCCTACTGGTGGGACTGATGCTGATGATGGCCAGAGTAAGTCCACGGGAAACACCCTGGGTCCACGAAGACGCCGGTATCGTCGATCCGACGCCCTGGTCCCTAGCGAAACCGGCGGCCATCGTGCTGGTGCTAATCGTGGTTGGCATCTACGGTGCCTTTGCCGATTTATCGGTGCTGCATTGAATGCCGACCGAGCCGAAATCGCTACTCGACAGGGGAACAACCAGTAAAGACGCATATATAGCTCGCCCCACGATGCAAGGAAAAAGTCGGACGAAGACACAAGGAGGTATTGCGTACATATATCCGGACTGTAACGAAGCTACGAAGAGCCTTTGGCCCTGATGGAATTCGCGTATCTAAACCTCATCAGGTTTACGGCTTCAAAAAGAGCCCAAAAACCATCCGTTCCAGAATCGAACCCATGAAAAAAGTTGCCCGAATGTCGAGGAACCACCGCCACCTATTACTGAATTGGTTTTGGGCTGAAAAACGCTTCTCCAGTGGCATAGTGGAGGGCTTTAATAACAAAGTGAAATTGACCACCAGAAAAGCGTACGGCTTTAGAACCTATCACGGCGTTGAAATCGCTTTATATCATGCCCTTGGCAATTTGCCTGTCCCAAAATCTACCCACGAATTCTTTTGAGGAGGCATATTGACGCCTCGGCGGAATTCATGGAACACGATCCCGCGCGCGGCTCGATTACTCCGTGTGCGCGAAGTCGAATACCCGAATTCGTCGGCTTCCATTGAGCTTCACGGACACCCAAGGAAATACCGCCGATCTCCTCGGTCGCTTCGGACACAAGGCGGTATGTGATGAAACTTGCCCCCCCCCCTTGATTATGCTGCAAACTACGTTTATCCCTGTGCTGATGACGGTACTAATAGGGGAAGAGAGAATCCAAATTAGAGGAGGAAGTAACAGTGAAGTTGAATCAACCTAAAAGAAAAAATGCGATGATATCGAGGTATTTGTCATTGGCTATTCTGTTAGGCCTTACATCGGGGTGCGCATCATGGATTGCAAGCCCGGAAAGCAAGCTGGCGCACTCCGGACCAGGCACAATAATCGAGCAAGAACGGATCGAAAAATATGCTGACCAGCAAACGCAGGTGCTTGTTCAGTTAAGAACCATGGCAGGAGAGACAAGCAACCCACCAAACTGGGACAAAATCATATCGGCGGGATTGCAATACTCCGATGTGCGTTGTTCCGACTACCTGGAAGCATTGTATTCGATAAATAAACAGTTAAAGGCGGATGTAAGAGACGTTAACGCCACGGGAACATTTGCAACAGGTTTAATGGGCATCGCCAAGTCAGCAGCTTCTGAAGTCGCAGCGGTTGCTGTGTTGTTCGGCTATGCGGAAGAAACTATCGGCAATTCAGGGAGCCGCATGCTTTTCGAGCTTGAGCCTTCGGCGCTTCGCTCATTAGTCGAAGGAAGCCAAAAGGCATTTCGTGGCGCTTTACCAACCGGGTACGATAGGGCTGGGGCGTTTTCGGTAATTAGAGAATATGCGGTGTTATGTTTACCATCCACTATCGAGGCGGAAATCAATAACGCCGCCAAGAATGCGAAACCAAGAGCTGCTAGCGGTGACTCGACGAAGGGAGAGCCGCCTAAAGTATCCGTAAATGAGAATCAAGTTCGCATAGTATCCGCGGCTACCAGGGAGCAGGCGGCACTGAAAGAACGCATAGGAGATCTCATGACTAAAATCGATTCCTTACAAGACTCTCAGGCGAAAACTCTTTCAATGATGATGCCAGGTAAGGATGATAGAGAAATCAGTGCAGTCGTATCCGCGCGAGATTCAGGAAATCTACGTTTTACCGATGGGAACACTGCAAAAAGCATTGCAAAAATGGTGCTTGTCCTTACAGCAAAAAGCGAATCCTTGTTGGATGAATGGGAGATCGTTTTGAAACAATTCTAAGAATGGAGAAAATTATGCCTAGCACAATAGCAACTAAAGAAGAACTTCCCGAAGACATCACTGACGAAGAAGTGGCTGATTTAATCAATCTTCGACTGAAAGCAGGGGCAATACGAAGTTGGAAAGAAAATGGATTTCTTCATACAGAATGGAATGTGATTGGAGAATAAGACGCTTCGCCGGTTCTCAATCTCCTGTGCTTGGGAACCGGTGTTTCCGGAAGCGACAGCTTCTTTTTGAAGAAGATAACCCGATATGAGAAACGGCTATGCCACGAGTAATCTCATCGCGCGAGACAACCCGGCACCCATTCCCAAATATGAGGAAAAACCCATGAGACCCGATGATCTCCTAAAAGAAATCGATAATTTATGTTTATCGGACAAGTTGATGCTGGTCGCGGACGTTTGGGATTCCATTGCGCGGGCCAATCATGTGCCACCGATACCGGAATGGCAAAAAGCCGAGCTGGACAGGCGATACAGCGACTACAGGAATGGACAATCAAGGCTCCATGACTGTAAGGACGTTCATGAAAGATTGAGGAACCGATATACGTGAGGATTCGCTACACGGATAGGGCGGAAAATGATGTAGAGATGGCCTTCGCGTGGTATGAAATGCAACGGCGAGGGCTTGGTTTCGAGTTTCTTGATTGTGTTGAGGCGGCCTTGGGCAACATCGTCGATTTCCCGGAAATGTATCGAATCGCTTATTCCCACTTCCGAGGTTGCGTGATCAGGCGATTCCCCTTCTCGATATTCTATACCGTCGAAGGCGAGGAAATTATCGTTCATTCCGTTTTCGATAACAGGCAGGATCCCAAAAAGCGTCACTGAGAGGCTGTGAAATACTGGAATTCCGTCGCGGTCCACGCGATCCGTGATGCGTAATGGTTCTTCCGCATCGCTTCACAACCGCTTCTGCCCGCAACCCCGCCTTCCCTAATCGCTTCATGTCCGCTCCATATCGCGATCATCGACCTCCATAAAGCCAGCATCGGATCCCGGGAAGCCGACATCGGTCATGATATGGCCCTGCCAGCGCGGCCTGTAAGGCTGCAATCCACAATGCGGGATACAGCGCGCCCCGTGAGGCGTTACGACGGTTCCGGGCCGCGAGCCTTCGGATCACGAAGGCTTACCAAGGATCGATGCCGGTTTTACGAAGCGCGTTGCAGGCGATACGGGAGCGAATGTAAACTTCCCGTTCCGCGATGTAACCGTTACGAAGCGAGGGGAATCATCATGAAGTTCCCGAGAAAAGAATCCGACATTCTAAGTTTGGCTCAGGAAATGGTAACCGGTTTCGACGCCCACACCGACATCTACCCCGAGCCCCTGGTGAGCACCGCCGATCTGAGAGGCAATGTCGATACTTACCACACGGCGCGGGGCGCCGAGATGACGGTGAGGGCGGAATGGGAGAAGACCGTCGCAGCCAAGAACGAGGTCCTGCAGACCCTTGCCGAAAATATGAAGCGGGATATCCGCTACGCCGAGAACCTGGTGGATTTCGATGATGCCCAACTGCGCCTCATCGGCTGGGGCGGGCGCAAGCCCAGGCAAAGTCTGTCCCCGCCCGGCCAGGTACGCAGCCTCGATATCGCCGCCCAGGGCGATGGCGCCATTATCCTGGACTGGAAGGCGCCCAACGAGGGGGGAACCATCGCCGCCTACCGCGTGGAGCGCCTGGACCCCCATGCCGATGAAACCGACTGGGAGGAGGTGGGCACCACGACGGGGCTGGAGACCACGATCTCGAAGCAGGAACGGGGCAAGAAATTCGAATTCCGGGTCCTGGCTTTTAATAAGGCCGGGACGGGGGAGGCGAGCAACACGGTGGCGGCGATGTTGTAGCCGTCCGCCACGAGAATTTGGGGCAAAGCGATCAAAATATTCGAACAGGATACTGCCGGCTGTATCGAGATCCACTAGGAAAACCATGCCCATCGCCGTCCCATTGGAAACGATGACTACCATAGACAAGTTGCGGGCAGTAGAAGAGATCTGGGTTGATCTTGTTCGCAAATCCGAGGCCGACGAATCCGAGAGCGTTCCTTTCCCTTTTGGCACGCCGATATCCTGCAAGCCCGTGAGTAGCGCATAGCCGATGGCGCTTCGCGCTTTCTGGATATCGCGGAGGCCAAACAAGCAGTGCGCGGGCAACTCGAGTGAAAATCCAGGTTCTCGAAGAGGCAACCGCCGATTTGGCGGATGGTTTTCGCTTCTATGAGCGGCAAGCCGAAGGCTTGGGTGACTATTTCCTGGATTCCCTGTGGTCGGATATCCACTCACTGCGCCTGTACGGCGGCATTCATGCCATCCATCCACCATGGTTATCATGGCATGCTCTCCAAGAGGTTTCCCTTCGCCGTTTACGATCGAATCGACGACGGCGTAGTGCGTGTTCGGGCCGTTTTGGACTGCCGCCGGAGCCCGGGCCGGATATCGGAAAGGCTGGAATGATTTCCAAACGACAGGTCGGATTGCCGGCCCCGGTCGAGATCTCCCCGAGATCCGATGGGTTCGTTTCCATTCTCGATCCGTTGGAGGGCGATTCCGATCGTGAGCTATGGTTGAACGCATCGCTGGATCAGTGTTGTTCAATGGGCCGTCGAAAATGGTGGCACATCTCTGTGTCGCGGCATGGTGAAAAATTGTATTTTTCACCATGCCGGGCGGCACGCCCTCGGTGGCGGGGCTCTCCAGAGTGGAGGAGTTCATTGCACTCTCCGACCAGGGGGTGCTGCCCATCCGCTGCCATGGAATTTCTCCGGGAGCGCGACGTGGATAGTAAGATTACGGAGCAGGAACGAATCAGGGTCGTCGATGGCCAGGATCTTTCCGTCCCGGAATAACGAAAGATCCGAGGAGAACCGGCCTTGGACCCTGGTCCATCCCGTTCGGGTTCTGGCGCGAAGCGCCAACCTTATTCTCGGCGTCATGCACAAGATCCTGCTGCGCGAAGGGCAAATCGACCAGGAAAAGGAGCATTTCTGGATGGTGGGCCTCGACGTCGGCCGCCGGCCTCTTTTCATCGAGTTGGTGGCCATCGGTGGGTCCTATCGCGCCAACATCAAACCCGCCGAGGCACACTTTGGGTGAAACGATTCCGGGTGGTGGTGTGGAAGAATGCCTTCAGCGTGGTGTCGGAGGTGTGGAGCCGGAGAAGAGGAGAGGAGGCGGCCTCGGGGCTTGGATTGCGCTATACTCCCCGAGGATTACTAACCCATGGAGATAGACCAGATGAGCACCATCACCTATGAAGAAGTCCTTTCCCTACTTCGAGAAACCAGCCATCTGATAAAGGAGCAATCCAGGGAGTTCGACCGTCGGCTCAAGGAGACCGACCGGCAAATGAAGGAAACCGACCGTCGGATCGAGGAAACGGATCGCCAAATGAAGGAGACCGACCGTCAGATCAAGGAACTTGGTCGGCAGATCGGGGGGTTGGGGGACAAGTTCGGCTATTTTACCGAGGGGATGGCACTGCCCTCCATGGAGCGTATCCTGATGGAGCGCTTCGGGATGACCACCATCATGCCACGGGTGCGCACCCGCAAGGATGGCGAGGAGATCCAGATCGATGTGTTGGCCTATGCTAACGGCACCATCGACCTTGCGGTGGTGGTGGAGGTGAAAAGTCGGGTGAAGCGTGATGCCGTGGAGCAGTTGCGGAAGGTCATGGTTCGCTTTCACGAGTTCTATCCCGAGTATCGGGACAAGGCGGTGATGGGTATCCTGGCCGGGATAGACTGGGACCGGGGGGTTGCGGAGGAGGCGCGGGAGGCAGGATTTCCGACGGCGTCCATTCGGGACGAGATGTTCGAATTGACGACACCGGAGGGTTTCGAGGCGCGCAAGTGGTAGCCGCCGCGAGGGCTCATTCGTTTATTTCCCGCTCGGCATTCCCAAACGAGTCGAGTTTTACGAAATGCCAGTTTTGCTTTCTCGATGCCGGGTCATACTTTTCCCGTTTCGATGCGAGACAACACTAGCAAACCCTCCAACCCTCTAAAAACTCACCACGAAGGGGCACCATGTCCAAGGTTCATGAAGGGGGTAACCGTTCGGGACAGGTCCGGCTTTTGGCTGAATGGGATCGGGTTTCTCTACCCCTACAGCGTATCGATATCAGCGACACTTGAAAGCAAATCCCAAGCATACCCCCATGATGCGGCAGTATTTCCGGATCAAGGCGGAACACCCGGAAACGCTGCTTTTCTATCGCATGGGGGATTTCTACGAGCTGTTTTTCGATGATGCGCGCAAAGCCGCCGAGCTGTTGGATATCGCGCTGACCACACGGGGCCATTCCGATGGCGAGCCGATCCCCATGGCCGGGGTCCCTTTCCACGCGGTGGATTCCTATCTCGCCAGGCTTTTGCGTCAGGGACAATCGGTCGCCATCTGCGAGCAGATCGGAGATCCCGCCAAATCCAAGGGACCGGTGGAACGGCGTGTCACCCGTATCGTGACGCCCGGCACGGTTACCGAAGAGGCGCTCCTGGATGGACATTGCGATAACCTGCTGGTGGCGGTGCACCCCGATACGGTGGTCGAGGATGCCTTCGGCATTGCCGTTCTCGATCTCGGCAGTGGGCGGTTTTCGGCGCTATCGGTTCCCAATGGCGACGCCCTCGGTGCCGAGCTGGAGAGGTTGCAACCGGCCGAACTTCTCGTCAGTGAAGATAGCGGCTCATCTCCGTGGCTGGAGCGTCCTGGCGTTCGCCGACAGCCACCCTGGTGTTTCGACCCCGATGCCGGACAGCGGTTGTTGTGTCGACAGTTCGGCACCAAAGACCTCGCCGGTTTCGGTTGTGATTCCCCGGTATTGGCGGCAGTAGCGGGCAGTCTCCTCCAATACGCCAAGGACACCCAACGTTCCGCGCTTCCCCATATTCGGGGCTTGACGGTGGAGCGGCGCGAGGAGACCCTGATCCTGGATTGTGCGACCCGGCGTAATCTGGAGATCTCCGAGAGCCTCAATCATGGGTCTCGAAACACCCTGGCGGGGATCATGGATCGGACCGAGACCCCCATGGGGAGTCGCCTGTTCCGCCGATGGCTGGGTCGTCCCCTGCGGGATCGAGAATCGCTTCGGCTTCGGCATCGCTGCATCGCTGTCCTGTCGGGGGCCAGCGAGGTGGACGCGGCGCGCGGGCTTCTGCGTGACGTGGGCGACATGGAACGCATCCTGGCCCGGGTCGCCCTTGGCTCGGCGAGACCTCGTGATCTCGTGCAGCTTCGCCGAGGGCTCGAGACCCTGCCGGCATTTCATCGCGCATTATCCCCATTGAAAGCGGAGCTGTTGGCCCGCCTCCTGGAGGCCATGGGCGAGCATCCCGAATTACATGCCCTATTGATGCGGGCCATCGTGGAGTCCCCGTCGCTTCTCCTCCGGGAGGGTGGTGTCATCGCGCCTGGCTATGACGCGGAACTCGATGAACTGAGAGGTCTTGGGCGTGATGCCGGGGAATTCCTGGCGGAAATGGAGCGGCGGGAACGCATTGCGACCGGCGTCGGTAATCTCAAGGTGGGGTTCAACCGCGTCCACGGCTATTACATCGAATTGAGTCGCGCCCAGGCGGAAAAGGCCCCGGAGAACTATGTCAGGCGGCAAACCCTGAAAGGGACGGAACGCTATATCACCCCGGAGTTGAAGGCATTCGAGGACAAGGTGTTGAGTGCCAAAGAGCGTGCCCTGGCCCGCGAGAGGGTGTTATACGAGGCGTTGCTCGGCAAGCTCGATGAACACCTCGGGGGGTTGCAACGGACGGCGGAGGCCCTGGCGGAGATCGACGTGCTCATGAACCTGGCGCAGTGCGCGGTGGAGCTCGATCTGCGCGCGCCGGAGTTTTCCAGTGATCCCGGCATCCGCATTGAGGGTGGCAGGCATCCGGTGGTGGAACGGATGTCGAGCGATCCGTTCGTGGCCAACGATCTGGACCTTGACGAACGCCGCCGCATGCTCATTATCACCGGTCCCAACATGGGGGGAAAGTCCACCTACATGCGTCAGACCGCCCTGATTGTCCTGCTGGCCTGCATGGGCAGTTTCGTGCCGGCGGAAAAGGCCGTCATCGGCCCCGTGGATCGCATCTTCACCCGCATCGGGGCCGCCGATGACCTTGCCGGTGGACGTTCTACCTTCATGGTGGAGATGACCGAGACCGCCAATATTCTGCACAACGCCACCGAACAGAGCCTCGTGCTCATCGATGAGATCGGGCGCGGGACCAGCACCTACGATGGTCTTTCCCTGGCTTTCGCCTCTGCCTTGCACCTCGCGGAGCGGGTTCGGGCATTCACGCTGTTTGCCACTCACTATTTCGAGTTGACCGATCTCCCCAAGCGCGTCGCATCCGTTGCCAATGTACACCTTCGTGCCATGGAACACGGGGGCAAGATCATCTTTTTACATCATGTCGAGGAGGGCGCCGCCGATCGCAGTTACGGGATCCAGGTGGCGGCGCTGGCCGGGATCCCGCCCGATGTTCTGGACAGGGCACGGGAGGTGCTGAGGGATCTCGAATCCGGCGCGCATCGCTCCTCTTTTCCATTGCCACCATCTCCCCCACTACCACTATCGGAAGATAGCGCCCAACTCCGGTTGTTTCCTCGCGGCCCCGGCAGTGATGTCGTCGATGCCCTGGCCGCTGTCGATCCCGGTGTTTTGTCCCCCCGCAGGGCCCTGGAGGTTCTGCACCAGTTGAAGGCGTTGTTGTAGTTCGTTTGCCATCCTGGCCCGGGGGTGGATACTGCGCCCGCGTCACTAATTCGTTTGTTTCCTGCTCGGCATTCCCAAATGAGTTTTACGTGAGTTTGCTGGTTCCCAGGCGGGAGCTTGGGAAGCGGATCGTGTTTCATCGCTCCGAGGCGAGGCTTCTTCGTCTTCGCTAAGGCTTACCCTCTGCCACGCTCTCTCGGGCCGCATAGAGATAAATGGCCATGGACCACAGGGTCAGCAGTGCAGCGACGTAGAGCAGGATGAATCCGATGGTGTAAATGATATGTTCGAAGAGGGGGAGATTGGCCAGTAGGGATTCGTCATGCCACACCAACGGTTCACTGCTCGGTTCGCCGAGGAGCATGATGAAGATCGCCACCATCTGGAAGATGGTCTTGAATTTCCCCACCGTGGCCACTGACACCGTGGCGCGCTGTCCCAGCTCTGCCATCCATTCCCGCAACGCGGAAACCACGATCTCCCGGCCTATGATTACGGCCGCGGGGATAGCAAGCCAGGGGGTTCCGTGTCCTCCGACAAGCAGTACGAGGGCGACGACCACCATCAGCTTGTCCGCTACCGGATCGAGGAATGCCCCGAAGGCCGAGGTCTGGCCGAGACGCCGGGCGAGATAACCGTCGAGCCAGTCGGTGAGGGCGGCAATCCCGAAAATCGCCGCGGTGATCAGCGGTTTCCAGGAGAGCGGCAGGTAGAAGAACAACACGAAGGCCGGGATCAGGATGATTCTGAATAGGGTCAGGATGTTGGGGATGTTGGTAGTCGTCATGGATCGTTTACCCCAAAAATGACGCCGAGAGGTTGGTGTGCGGCGGACATGGATCGTGATCGTAGCATCGCGGCCCGAACAAAATGCCCTTCGGGCAAAAGAGCCGCCCTGGAGAGCGGCGCTCCCAGCGGTGGCCTTTTTCGAATATTACCCAGGAATTCGGAAACTTTGTTTTTCCGATACGTGAACATGTTAGCGCTTTGCGCCAGGACCGAACCGGGGGCTGGGCCTTGGTTCACGCGTCGGGATCTTCGTTTTTCCGATGCCTCGAGTATTTGTTTGTTTCCCGCTCGGCTTCACGATTGGATCGAGTTTTACGAGGCGCTACTTCCGCCTTACCAAGGCTCGATCATGCTTTGTCGGTTCGAGGCAAAGCTTCGCTGGCGTATGCCCGAATATCGTATGGTCGTATGGCCACGGCCCGAGGACTCATTGCCGGCGATCCTAGCAGGTTTTTTCCAGGAGGTCTCATGATAAATCGGCTGGCGAAGCTTGTGCTCGATCCGACAAAGCGTAATCCCGTATTAGTAAATAGAGATTGGCGCCTCGTAAAATTCGGATCCAATCGAGAAGCCGAGCGGGAAATAAACAAACCAGGAAGCTAGGGAGCTTCCCTGGATCGTCTCTCCATGAAACAGCTGTCATCGACGGCATCAATCCCTGGATAGCCACCCGGACAGCGGTCTTCGATATCCCTGCCTTCACGGTGCCGAGGGCATCTTGCGCCTCGAAATCCCGAAACCGGCCATTTCGATTGTCGCCGACCAGACAGAATAGTTGACTTTCCGGGGGTGATGATAGCTAGCCGTAATAACCGTGGCCGCAGCCATGAGAATGGTGCCATCGAGGCCTCCCACAGCCACCTCGAGCGACGCCCGCGCGAGGCCCTGGTGATCCGCGGCTCCCACGACTTCGAGTCGCTGGCCGAGTATCAAGGATTTATCGACGTCATCGCCGAGGGTGCCAACCACCGCAATTTGGCTGTCATCGAGGCGGAACGCGCCACGCTGGCACCGCTCCCGGCGGATCGAATGTCGGGGTATGGCGAGCTGTTCGTTCGGGTTTCGACCTCGGCGACCATCCGGGTGGCCGGGGTACTTTATTCGGTTCCCTCGCGCTTGATCGGGGAACGCTTGCGAGTGCATCTGCATGAATCGCGCCTGTCGTGCCATGTGGGTAGCCGCCAGGTGCTCAGCCTGCCGCGGGTCCATTCTCCCGAGGGAAAGGGAGAGGCGCGGTGCGTCGATTATCGCCACCTGATCGGCAGCCTTGCCGAAAAGCCCATGGCGTTTCGACGCGCTCGGCTGCGCGATGACATCCTCCCCAACGAGACCTGGCGGGTGGTCTGGCGGATCCTCGATGATTACCTCCCGGCCCGGCAGGCCTGTCGGCTCATGGTCGGGGCCTTGAAGCTGGCTGCCGAGCACGATTGCGAGGAGATGCTGGGAAGATTCCTGCTCCAGGTGACTTCTGCGGGGAGAATCCCCTCCCTGGCGGAATTGCGTCGGCGCTTTGGGCCGAATGACGGCCTTGCCGTCATACCTGGGGAGGAAGCCGTTGGTCACCTCATGGCTACGATTTCTTCATTGAACACTCCCTTGCGAGGCGAACGATCATGGGCAACATGAATTTTTTTCCGGTAACGGACGGGACGCCGCGTCTCCTGGGTATGGTCCCCCGATGGAAGATGCCACGGGGTGGAGTCTTTTGCGTCCTTGAAACCTTGCGGAAATCGGTGAAGCAATCGCTTTCCATGATGGTTTGGTTTTGTTGTGTCCTGTCGCTCATGGTCATGGGGATATCGAGCGGATGGGCCGCCATGGATAGCGATTGGATGTCGTCCGAGGTTTATCGCTATCCCCATGGGGTTTCCGAAGAAGACCTCGATGAGTCCATCGTTATGGCGCTGGCGGGTCCCCTGGAGACGGAAAAGGGGTCCCCAAGGATGAAAAACAAAAGGTTTATTCTGAGTTTTATGGTGCATACCAGGCCCGAGGAAGAGCCCGAAGGCATCGAGGAAATCCTCGAGGAAGCCGTCGAAAGGATTGCCATGGATAATCCCGGGATCTTATTGAACCCCGCACCCGTCATCGGCTTCTCGGGTATTCGGGAACATGCCGCGGGGGGGTATGTGGCCCAATACGAAATCATGGTTTCCATCAAGGATTACGAACATAGAAAGGAGCCGGACGGGACATCCAGGGAGCAGCCCAGGGGGCCCGAGGAGGTACGTATCACCGATGGCGCATCCGACGACAAGCTGGAGTTTGGCACTGAAAACCGCACCGACCTTGTCGAGAGCCCTGACCCTTCCGATGAAGTGGCCAAGGCCCTGGAGAAGCAATACCCCAACACGCGCAGATTGCGCTTCGTCTCCGATCAGCCGGTTCCCTGCCAACAGGCACCCAGGAAACTCCTGGGGCTTTATCGGGGGGACAAAAAGCTGGTGGAGGCCCTGCCCAATCCGCCGCACCGGAATTACGCAAAAATCAGCGTAAGTGGAATCCAGCAGCCGCAGGATTCCTTATTCCAAGTCGTCGAATTCCTGACGGCTAGTAGTTAACCATTTCCAACATGCAACACTGCCGAGGATCGGGACGCACTCATGGAGGCCTGTGTCGCGAAGCGGTGTGCCCATCATGGATGAGAAGTAACGCATCGTGATGGGCACGGCGCCAAAGGCGCCTTTGCCCATCCTTCTATGAGGCCGTCCAAAGTCAACCCCCTCGTTAATCAAGTTTTCGT
>CAZSVE010000031.1:0-32643 GCA_964610175.1 uncultured Thiotrichales bacterium | reverse complement strand
AAGGTGATGATCTTGCGCCCCGGTTTCTTGGTCATGGTTTCTCGCCTCCATCACTCCTTGCACCTATTCTCGTGGGAATAGTCGGAAATTTTCAGGTACGCTCCCACCGCCCTTCCAGCTCGGACAGGGGCACACCCGCAACCTCGGCGATCCGAGCAAGTGGCCAACCCTCCTGCTTCAGCGCGCGGGCGATATCCAGCGCCTTTCTATGAGCACCTTCCTCGAGTCCCAATTTCACGCCTTCCTCGAGTCCCTCTTCCTTTCCCAACTTCATGCCTTCCTCGAGTCCCTCCTCCCTGGCATGGGTAATCATCCCCCACTCGGAGCGGGCGTAATCATTGTGCGCGTCGAATCTTCCGCGCTCGACATCATCCATTTTGAGATAATCGAACTTATCCTTCAGCGCGTCGATGCCGGGAGCGGCGAATTCGTCCGGGACTTCATTGTTCTTGAAGGCCCAGACCCACTCGTCCAGGTTGTCCCGGACAATGTCCGGGAAGCGCTTCACGGATATGAGATAGTACTCGGGGAAGACATCGGTTCCATCGACGCGTACCCGATCCCCTACCAGGGAATCTTTCAAGCGCACGGGTCGGCGGGTGTGCAAACCGGTGAAATCGGTCTTGCCGTGATAGATGTAATCGTCGTCTTCCCCCCGGATGACGTCGAAGTAGAGAAGATTGACGGAATAGACCTTTTTGACATGGTCGTAGGGCTCGCCCAGCTTCAGGTTCTCGACGATGGTCTTGGCCGCCCCGAAGGCCAGGCGTTTCAGATAGGCCTTCTCCGGGAGATACTGCACCTCCACGATGATGCGCTCGCCATCCCGGGTCTTGGCCAGGAGATCCACCCGGTTGTATTTGTCGGCCTCATCGCGTTGGTTGCTCTCGCCCTCCAATAGGTCGAGGATGCTGATCGGACGCGGCAGCAGGGCCGAGAGAAATCCTTCCAGCACATCGAAGTTGGCCTTGTCTCGCAAGACGGTCTTGATGGCCCAGTCGAAGGTGATGATCTTGCGCCCCGGTTTCTTGGTCATGGTTTCTCGCCTCCATCACTTCTTGCACCTGTTCTCGTGGGAATAGTCGCCCATGAAGTATGGTTCTTCTTCGTAGACAATAGTGTTCTTTCTCGTCGGCCTCGTGGATAGGGATACTCCGGCGAGTATAATGATTTGGCTGCGCGAGATCATGGATCTGGAAACCGAAGGCGATGGTTCGAGCCCTGAATGGTTTTTAGTCGTTTCCGTGCAGTCCTTGCATGTCGCCGAGCTTCCACGCATCATTGAGAAAGTAACGCCAAGCCCCCCAATGCCCCCCCACTCGACGGAGCAGGATGCCGAATACCCCTCGAAATCTACCTATCGATGCCCACCGGGACGAAATCGTCGGAACCATCCTGGGCAATCAGGTGACCGTAATCCACGGCGAGACCGGGTCGGGAAAAAGCACCCAAATCCCCAGGTTTTGTCTTGCCATGGACCGTGGCACAACGGGTCTCATTGGTCACACGCAACCGAGGAGGGTCGCTGCCCGCGGCGTGGCGACCCGAATCGCCGCTGAGCTTGGGGAAGGGCTGGGGCACACCGTGGGGTATCGGATCCGGTTCACGGCGCGCACTGGCCCGGATACACGCATCAAATTGATGACCGACGGTATCCTGCTCGCGGAGATCCAGGGAGACCGAAACCTGCGGGCCTACGATACCCTGATCATCGATGAGGCCCACGAGAGAAGCCTCGATATCGACTTCATCCTGGGGTACCTGAAGAAACTGCTCCCGAGGCGTCCGGATCTGAAGCTTATCCTGGCCTCGGCCACCATCGATCCGGAACGTTTCTCCCACCATTTCGATGACGCGCCCATCATCACCGTCTCCGGGCGCACGTTCCCCGTGGAAGTGCGCTACCGGCCACTGGCATCGGAAGGCAACGGCGAAAAAAACACCCCCGACCATGAATCGGACCGCAATCCCACCTCGACCACCACCGGAAACCGAAACCCCGGCGCAATGACCATCCCGGATGCCGTTGCCGAGGCTATCGAGGAGATCTACCGGGAAACCAGAAAATCCCATTCCGAGGCATCGCACCCCAGGGAATCGGCTCCCAGGGAATCGACCCCTGGGGAATCGGTCCACGGGGGGGCGATCCCTCACGATATCCTGGTGTTCCTGTCCGGGGAACAGGAGATCCGCGAGACCACGGAGACATTACAAAGGCGCCGCCTGCCGAACACGGAGATCCTGCCCCTCTTCGGCAGGCTGAGTTCTACCTCCCAGGACCGCATTTTCGCGCCCCATACCCGACGTCATATCGTCCTGTCCACCAATATCGCCGAGACCTCGCTCACCGTCCCCGGCATCGGCTTCGTCATCGATGCAGGATATGCGCGCATCAGTCGCTACAGCTACCGATCCAAGGTACAAAGGCTTCCGGTAGAACCCATCTCCAGGGCATCGGCTGACCAGCGCAAGGGGCGCTGTGGACGCGTGGCACCGGGAATATGCATTCGATTGTATTCACGAGAGGAATTCGAGGCGCGTCCCGAATTCACCGAGCCCGAGATCCTGCGCACCAATCTCGCCACCGTGATCCTGCGCATGAAGGCCCTGGGATTCGGAGATGTGGAGAGGTTTCCGTTCCTCGACACCCCGGATCGCCGCTACATCTCCGACGGTTACCGGCTATTGCGGGAACTGGGCGCCATGGACGAGGATAGACTGACAAAAAAAGGAAGGCAGCTCGCCAGGTTGCCGGTGGACCCACGCATCGGGTGCATGATCCTGGCCGGCGCCAGGGAGCATTGCCTGGACGAAATCCTCATCATCGCCAGCGCCCTCAGTATCCCGGACCCGCGGGAATATCCCTTCGACCCCGCCAAGGGCACGCGAGACGCGGCCATCAAGGCCCGCGAACGCTTCCAGGATAGCCGCTCCGACTTCATGGAACTGCTGCGGATCTGGGAATACTATCGAGAAAAGGCCCGGCGGATCTCCGCCAGCCAGCTTCGAAAACGCTGTCGAAAATACTTCCTGTCTTACCTTCGCATGCGAGAGTGGCAGGAGGTCCACCAACAGTTGCGCCTGCAGGCACGAGAAATGAAGCTCCCCACTGGCGGGGAACCAGCCACCTATGCGCGCATCCATCGGGCACTACTGGCGGGGCTGCTCGGCCATATCGGATTCAGTACCCTCGATCAGGAATATACCGGCGCGCGCAACAGCCGTTTTCTGATCGGGCGTGAATCCACCCTGCACGGTTCGCGTCCAAAATGGGTAATGGCCGCGGAACTGGTGCGAACGTTCAGGACCTACGCCCATAACGTGGCGCGCATCCGCCCCGAGTGGATCGAGCGGGTGGGACGAAAACTGGTCAAGGTGGATCACTTCGATTCCCGTTGGGACGAGGCGCGAAGAGAAGTCCTGATCCGCGAACGGGTTACCCTGTACGGCCTGACCATCATCCCGGGCCGGGAGATCCCATACGCCTCCATAAACCCCGGGGAGGCCCGTCGACTCTTCATCGAGGCGGCCCTGGTGGAAGGCTGTTACGCCAGCGACAACGACGCCGGTAACACCGTCGGCAATCGTGCCGGCGACAATAAAATCGGCGGCCATGGGGTCAGCAACGGGGCGTTCTTCATCAACAACCGCATGCTGGTCGGCGAGTTGCGCGAATGGGAACACCGCAGCCGACAGCCCGGCGCCTTCGTCGATGAACGCGCCCTGGAGCAGTTCTACGACGAGCGCATCCCGGAACAGGTGGCCGGTGGCCGCGCCTTCGAGGCATGGCGGCGGCAGGTGGAACGGACCGACCCGAAACACCTCTTCCTCACCCCGGAATACCTCTGCGACCGCCAGGCACTGGCGCGCGTCCGCCAGTGGTTCCCCGACCAACTACTGATCCAGGATCAGCATCTTTGCCTCGACTACCAATTCAAACCAGGCGATCGATCCGACGACACCATGGACGGCATCACGGTCACCATCGTGCAAAACGCCCTCTATCAGCTACGCCCCGGCCCCTTTCAATGGCTCGTTCCGGGACTATTGCAGGAAAAGATCCTTGCCCTGCTACGGACACTACCCAAACCGCTTCGCCGTGCCCTGCCACCACTGGCCGATACGGCCCGCGCCTGCTTCCTGGAAACCACATTCGGGCGCATGACCGATAGCGAGCATCCCACCCCGCCAACGGGCACTCCCCTCGTCTACCCGGAAGAATCGCTCCTCGCCGTCCTCGGGGAATCATTGCGCCGGGTGACGGGCATTACCATCCCCCCGAATACCTGGCGGGAAAAACACCTCCCGCACCATCTACGGATCAACTTCCGCATCATCGACAACCAGGGCAGCACCCTGCGCGCGGGACGCGACCTCGAACAAATCCAGCGGGAACTCGCCCCCAAGACAAGCCCGATCCTCCCCCGGCTCTCCCACCACCGGGGAGAAGACCACAAACAAGGCCACTCCGATTTCCACCGCGACGGGATCACCGAATGGGACTTTCCCGATCTCCCCTCCTCCGTGGAAGTCACCGCCCATGGCACGCGATTTCGCGTCTACCCCGCCATCATCGACCGAGGAGAATCCGTGTCCCTGCGCCTCGTCGACTCACCGGCGCGGGCCGAAGAACAGACTCGCGCTGGTCTTTGCCGCCTGCTTGGCCTCGGGCTAAGACGTGAAATGCGCTATCTGCGCAAAAACCTCCCCAATCTTCAGCGGCTTTGCATCGCCTATGCCACCCTCCCCGCCCAATCCGACGAATCCGCGCCGGGCCTCGGCCAGGAAATCGACCCGGAGACCTCGAAGACCATAGGCGCGTGCGACGAACTCCGTGAACACCTGATAACGCTCATCGTGGCGCGGACATTCCTGGACGACAAGGCATCGATTCGGAGCCGCGCCGCATTCCAGACCGCCAAAGAACAACATCTCGGAAAACTAATGACCGTGGCCAATACCATTTGTAAAATGGTCGAGGAAGCGCTCATGGAATACCGCACCATAGTCTCCCTGCGGGCGGCAATCAATCCCCGCCCCTTCTCCGATAGCCTGGCCGACATCACCTTGCAGCTAAATCGACTCCTCTTCAGGGGGTTCCTGCGCACAACTCCCATCCACCAACTGCCCCACTTTCCCAGATACCTGCGGGCAATCGCGCGCAGACTGCAAAAACTCCCCCACTCGCTGGACAAAGACCGCCAAAACATGCGCCAGCTGATCCCTCTACAGCGCACCTATGCAGCACTCGCGGCGACCAGCGCCGGACACGACATCCGTGACCTCCAACGACTGCGATGGCTGCTGGAAGAACTGCGCGTATCCCTGTTCGCCCAGGAACTCGGGACAACACAACCGGTATCCACGAAACGCTTGCAAAGGCAGTTCGAGCGATTCGGAGGATGAGTCGGGAAATCCTGGCGTAGCCACCGCCACCATGCCCGGAAGACGACAATACCTGGAAACGAATTGGCGAACCAAAGATAATGAACCCGATTCGGTGGGATGTCGTAGCGAGCTTTCCGACCCATGGCAAAGCCTCGAAATCACCTCTTGCATCGGAATGGCGGATAAATAACGATAGGATGGTATTTTGGGTCCGGGGACGAAACGTTGGTAACGGGTGAATCGAGGTAAGCGAGGAGATCTCGTGTCGAGGGGAAATTGCATAAAACCCCGAGCGAAGCTTGTACTCGAACCGATGAAACGTGATTTAGCATCGATAAAGCAACGCTGGCGTTCCGTAAAATGGCGACTCATTTGCCTGGCGAACCTTTCCGTGGGTGGGACTCGGGGGAAAAGGTGAACACGAGGGGACGTGCGCATCCGAACGGCCACCTCGCCCGGAGGCAACACACCGAAATGAAAGATAAAAAACAACAGCAACGACCGACGGCGTATAAAAAGGCCACGTGGGGACCGAGGCTTTTCATGGTTGCCCTTGTAGGCTCACTGGTTTTCTTTTGGTGGCTCGTTATCTATTCCCATGGAGTTGTCCCGCACGGAGGCTAGTGCTCCGAATCGCAGGCCTGCCATCCTGGCACCAGAAGCGACCAGTTGCGTCTTGCCGACAATGCAATGGAAAGTGGTTGTCCCGTAAAGCGCCGGAATTCAACCGGATATCCAGCAAAACTTCGCCTCGGAACCGGCGCAACACGACTTGCGCATCGCTAGACCAAAATCGGTGTTTCGTAAAAACCCGACCCATCCGCGAATGCCGAGCGGCAAATAAACGAATCAAGGGCCATGAAAAATCCACTTCTCATTTGGATCGGTGTGTTCGTTATCGTACTTCTTGCCTTCTACGGCATGGATCTGTTCGTCATGGGGATTCAGGGACTTCCACTGAACCTCGATCTTACCCCGGCTCGATAACCCCCCGATCAGGTTCTGCCCGATGAAACCGAAAAAGCGAATACTGCACACGCAATTACCCACGACGTTACCCTGGTGGAGACAGGCAATCTTTCTTGGCGTTTCGTTGCTTGTGGCATGGTTTGCAACGGGAGTCCTGACCGGCACTCATTTATTCGAGCCATTCCCGTCCGCGATGGCGTCGGAGGCGGCCTCGAACACCCCGGCACCGGGCATCGGGCCTGCTACCGAAAGCACTACCGAAAGCAACGATGGTGCCACATCCGAACCCGCCTTCATCGCCCCCCGACCCAAGCGCGCCGACTATCCCGATATCGGGGTGAGCAGTCGTTCGGTAGTGTGGATCCTTGCGCAGATGCATCTCTATTTCGCCGCGTTCGTGCTGGCGGTTCCCCTTTTCGTGCTGGTCATCGAGTGGATCGGGGTCCATACCCGTGATGATCGCTATGATGACATGGCCCACGAGTTCATGAAGATCAGCATGACGGCCTATTCCATCACGGCCTTGTTCGGCGGCACGCTGGCCTTTGCCCTGTTCCTGCTCTATCCCCATTTCATGGGCTACATGATGCGGGTGTTCGACACCCAGGTCCTGGTCTACGCGGCCCTGTTCTTTGCCGAAAGCGCCTTTCTCTACATCTATTATTACAGTTGGTACCGGCTTCGGTATGGAAATGCCAAATGGGTGCACCTGACCCTGGGGCTGGGGCTCAACGTGGTGGGCACCACCCTGCTCGTGGTCGCCAATGCCTGGGCCACCTTCATGATGGCCCCGTCGGGGGTCGATGAGATGGGCGCGGTAACCGGCGACATCTGGGAGATCATCCGAGGGCCGCTGTGGAATCCCGTGAATCTGCACCGGTTCATCGCCAATATTGCCTTCGGCGGCGCGGTAGTGGGCGCGTATGCCGCTTATAAATTCCTCAGCTCCAGTACCCCGCAAGAAAAGGCCCATTACGACTGGATGGGCTATACCGCGAACTTTATCGCCATCCTCTCCTTCCTGCCGCTGCCGTTCGCGGGTTATTGGCTGATGGCCGAGGTCTACGCCTATTCCCAACAGATGGGCATCACCGCCATGGGCGGCATCCTGGCCTGGCTGTTCGTGGTACAGGCGGTATTGATCGGCACCATTTTGCTGGCAGGCAACTATTATCTATGGTCCGGCATGTCTCGCACCGACGGGGCCGGGCGCTATACCTGGCTCGTCAAATACATCGCCGTGGTGCTGGTAGCCTGCTTCCTGGTCTGGGTGACGCCGCACACCCTGATCCTGAGCGCCGGCGAGATGAAGCAACTGGGTGGCAGCCACCACCACATCCTCGGGCCACTCGGCATCATGCCGGCCAAGAACATCGCCGTAAACCTGATGCTCATCTTCACGTTCCTGTCTTTCCAGATCTATCGGCGCGCGGGCAAGGTCGCCACGGTCCCCTGGGAACGGGAAGGCAATGCCCTGATGGTGACCATCTACGTGGTGGCCGTCGTCAACGTCATCTTCGCCGGGGTCTACTTCGGGTATTTTACCAATACCGTCTACAAGGTCGGTTCCAGTGTCATGCAGGTGGTCTCCACCCTGATCGTCATCGTCAGCGGTGTCGTCATCGATTCGCTGATGTTCAAGGGCGCCAGGACATTGCCGTCCCAGTGGGGTCGGATCAGCGACCGCGCTCAGTATGCCCTCTTTGCACTGCCCATCGCGTTCACCTGGCTCATGGCGCTCATGGGCTACGTCCGCTCCAGCGTACGCACCCATTGGCATATCTACACCATCATGCCGGACAACTCACCGGACAACTATATTCCCGCCATCGGCTACGCCGGCAACATGATGACCATCGTGACGGTTTTGTTCGTGTTGCTGGTGTTGTTCGTTTTCTGGATTGCTTCGTTGAGTGAGAGTCGGCAGGTTCCGGTGGGGGAGGATTAAGGTGGAAAAGGCGTTGTGAACGCAACCGTGCTGCCTGCCGCCAATTCCCAACAAACCAAGATCTACCTGGGATATACGGTGGTCATGGGAGATGCTCACCACGCCTTCGTTATTGCCGAGGATCCCTCCACGGGAGACAAATACATGACAAGGGCCGGTCCAAGCGCGCAGGGCTCTTCGCAATCGAGTGGGGCATCAGGTTCCTCTGCCTCTGGTGGCTCACTCTCCGCATCTTCAGGGGATGGAGATGCCGGGGGATTTGGATGGGGGACGATTCGAGCGCAATCCGCTAAGTGGCATGACGAAATTGCTTTTGATCGACCCTCCGATACAGTTGCACGGCAATATGTTGGGACAATCGATAAACCTCATAGCGAAGTTATCAGGGATATGATTGAATTTTCCAACGTCACGAATGGTAATGAAATTCCATATTCTCCCTTAGGACCGAACAGCAATAGTTACGCATTTACTTTTATCGAAAGCCTGGGTTTGAAACGACCTGCGCCCAGTTTCTTGGCGCCTGGCCATGGTATGGGAACGCCTGATAATGGTTTGTCATACGAAGCATGACTTCTTGGAAATATATCAATGAAAAAACGATATTATACACTGCTCGGTTTTTTATCGGTTATATTATCCGCATGTATTCCTGGAGCAAGTGATATGAAGGTCGAAGAGATAAAGAATGACATCGATGCCTCGCTGAAGGTAGGGGATAAGTACGAGATGGTAGAAGAATTCCTAAAGAAGAACCATATGCTTTATGACTTCGATTACCACCAGAGCAGGTTTCAAGCCAGACCCGACTCGGAGGAAAAAGACGTCAGAAACATCGCGATTTATATTTATACGGATATCGATAGACAATTTGCCAAGGCCCATGTCGAGAGGGTTCATACGGGCTTATAGATTCGCGTTCCGCTATTTTGCTCGCGCCCAAGCTCCGCTTGGGTGCGTGGTTTTGGGAAACTCCAGCTTCTTGAAGAATATCATCGCTGAAAAAACAATCGGCTGGAATCCAGGCCTTCTTATAAATCAGCCCCCGGTGGCGCCTGAGAATCGGCATAATGAGGAAATCATGATGGGCGTATTCACGGTTCCGGTAAAGATGCGTAATCTCTTCAACGACTACCTCCCGGAAGCCGAGCGTGGTGAGGATGTGGCGTGTGAGGCCATGGTCGACACGGGCGCGGCGGAACTGGCCTTGCCCGCGGGCATCGTGGAGCGGATGGCACTGAGACCTCTCGATACCGTGCGGGCATACACCGCGGATGGCAACGAACATGAATACCGTGTGTGCGGTATCGTGGAACTCGAAGTCCAGGGCCGAAAATGCCACGTCAGGGCAATCGAACTCCCGCGTGGCGCCAATCCACTTCTGGGGGCGGTTCCGTTGGAGGAAATGGACTGGCGTGTGGCGCCACAGGAAAAGAAGCTTTTCCCTAATCCGAAGTCGCCCGACAAGCCGCTGCTGCCCTTGTGCTGATAAGAGCAGGGCCGCGGAGGTTAGTGGAGAATCACACGAACAATGAAAAGAAGACTCATCACATTCGACTGGGCATTGAAGCGTCTCTTGCGCAGCAAGGCCAACTACGAAGTACTGGAAGGGTTCCTGTCGGAACTCCTGCGGGAAGACATCACGATCCTCGACATCCTGGAGAGCGAGAGCAACAAGGAGACCAGGCAGGACAAATCCAATCGGGTGGATATGAAGGTCAAGGACCAAAAAGGCGAGATCATCCTGATCGAATTCCAATACGAGCCGGAATTCGACTATCTGCAGAGGATGCTGTTCGGCACATCCAAGGCCATCACCGAACACATGGAAGAATCGGAACGCTACCAGGGGGTCATCAAGGTCATTTCCGTCAATATCCTGTTTTTCAACCTGGGCCATGGGGAAGACTACGTGTATCACGGAAAGACCGTTTTTCAGGGAATACACTACCACGATGAACTTCGCCTCGATGACCAACAAAAAGCCTATTTCGGCAAGGAATATCCCTATCAACTCTACCCGGAATATTACCTCCTGGAGATCAGGCGGTTCGACGATGTCGCCAGGGATTCACTGGACGAATGGATATATTTCCTGAAACACCAACAAATCAAGGACGGATTCCAGGCCAAGGGACTAAAAAAAGCCAAGGAGATTCTGGATATCATCAACCTGCCGGGAAAAGATAGAACTGCCTACGAATGGCATGTGGAAGAGCGGCGCTACCGGGCGAGTCTGTACGATTCCGCTATTTTCAAGGGACACATGGATGGGAAGAAGGAAGGATTGAAAGAAGGCAGGGAAGAAGGCAGGGAAGAAGGCAGGGAAGAAGGCAGGGAAGAAGGCATGATCGCCATGGCAAAAAAGATGAAGCAAAAAGGCTTGCCCGTCGATGAGATTGCCGAATATACCGGGTTGAGCGCGGATAGGATCAACGAACTCTAGCGAAGCTCGTGCTCGAACCGATAAAGTGTGATTCGGCATCGAGCAAAATGAAAGTCTCGTGAAACTCGACTCATTTGCGAGGCTGAGCGGGAAACAAGCAAATCGACTCGACACATGAACGATTCGACAATATCGAAGGATAAGGGCAACAGCCTCATCCTCCTCAAGGTCCTGGGATTCAGTCTAACGCTCGCCTTCGTATTTACCCTGCTAGCCAATACCCTGCCCCAGGTAGAAGGAGAAGCCCCCGGCGAGGAGAATGACATGGATCTCGGCGCGCTCACCATGGATGGATTCGTGGCCATGGGAGAAGCCATTTTCCAGGGAAAAGGGACTTGCGCGCTGTGCCACAATGCCCTGGGCCGCGCCCCCGATCTCATGGCCATGAACGTCATGGGGGCCGCCACGGAACGCCTTCGGGATGCTCGCTACGCGGGAAGCGCCGTCGATCCGACCGATTATCTGCGCGAGTCCCTGTTGGCGCCGAGCGCCTATGTGGTGAAAGGGTTCGGCAAGAAGGGCAGCTTCGATACCGAATCCCCCATGCCCAATGTCGGCAAGCCGCCCATAGGGCTTTCCGACACCGAAATCGATGCCGTCATCGCCTTTTTGCAGGCAAAAGACGGCTTTGATGTCACGATTGCCCTGCCCACCGAAGCCCCGCCGGAGGCCGAAGGGTCGGCAGCAACGGTTGCGACAGCGGCTCCGCTACCTGCCAAAACGCCCGAGGAGATCATCGCCAAGTACGGCTGTAACGCCTGCCACACCGTGCTCGACACCACCTCGCCCGTGGGACCTTCGTTACTGGATATCGGCTCCCGGCTCACCTCCGAAGAAATCCGCGTCAGCATCATCGATCCCAGCGCCGTCATCGCCGAAGGCTTCCCGCCCATCATGCCGCCGGATTTCGCCGATCGGATGACGGTTCGGGAGTTGGAGATGTTGGTGGAGTTTTTGGTAGAGCAGGACTAGCGAAGCCTTGCCTCAAACCGACAAAGCATGATTTGGCATAAATTCAACCAAAATTGCTTCCGGAAAAACTTGATCTATTTGCGATAGCTGAGCAGGAAATAAACAAATAATCAAGAGCCTACCTATGCCAAAACTCCAATATCGGGGATAAAGAATATGGGAAGAATAGTCACCACCGTGGATATTGAAAATCTGACTGCGGCGGGGAAATCGAAAAAGATCGATGTGCTCGTCGATACAGGCGCGAGCTATCTGACCCTTCCATTGGCCTGGAAAGAGCAATTCGGCTTTTTCAATACAGAGGAACCCGTTGATTTACAAACCGCGACGCAAGCAGTTGTCAAAGGGACCGTGTGTGGCCCGGTCAGGATACGAGTAGAAGGATTCAGAGCCGTGTATAACGAAGTACTCTTTTTGGATATGGAACCGAATGGCGATGAGTACGAACCCTTGCTTGGTTATATCGTTTTGGAACAGTGTGGCGCCGCGGTAGATATGATTGGGCATAGATTGGTTCCGGTAAAGTATATGGATCTTAAGGCAGCTCCAACGGAACACTTCAGCGGAGGGCCGCGCCAGCGCCGAGGATCGATTCAGCCGCCCCACGGGACAGCAGCGCCGGAACAGGAAGCACAGAAATGAAGCGCGCATTTCTTCTCGAGTATTGGAAGGACGATGGATGGTATGTCGGGAAGCTTAAAGAGGTTCCAAACGTATTTAGTCAGGGCGAAACATTGAAAGAACTGGAAGAAAATATAGAAGATGCCTATAAACTGATGATGGAAGAGGCACAAAGATAATCGCCCTAGCGAAGCTTCGTATCAGACCGACGAAACATGATTGAGACATTGATAAAGCGCTTTGTAAAACTTGACCCATCAGCGCAGCTGAGCGGGAAATAAAGCAACTCGAAGATTATTTCGATTTTCATTCGGACAATGATATTCGGTTGAATAGGCGCCGGATTCGGTATCGAATCGGTGCTCTATGAAACAGCAGGTGCTCTTTCATTATCCGGGATGTCGAAACCCACTACATGACCGACCGTTAGGCCAACAATTCACAGAGACCAGTAACATGCCGATACCAACATACAGAGAGCTAATAATTGGAGCCGTTAGCGCCATTGCCGGCGGCGTATTTGTTTGGTCACTTAACAAAAACGTTGAGTTGCAGGCTCAGCTTACTGCTATACAAACGATTAATCCTACAATTAATGAAGCATTGGAAAGTTCGGCTACTGCGAAAGAAAGAGCAGAAATTGCACTACAGGATGTACGCGATTTAGAAAAGGAGGCTAAAAAAATAGTGCGGGATATGAAAGAGGCTACTCCGCTATTTGCAAAAATTGACGACAAAATGGGCGAACTTAGATCTCTATCAGAAACAGTTGCCAAAGAAGCCGCGCTCGGAGCTATAAATGAGCTTTCAGTTATGGTGCCGGTTGACATATATGGGGAAAGAATAGAAGAAGATGGCGCAGATAAGCTTTTTCAAGCTAGCGATACATGTATTATTGGTGAGATAAAAGCCGGCATCGACAAAAGAACAAGAAATCAAGCGTCAATTTGCGCATGCATCGACTCGCCACAAGAGAAAGGTAGAGGATGGTACTGTATTAATTAAAAATACAAATTTTCTTAACAAAAAAATCCAGCCTAGCCAACAACCGCTGTGCGTTTTTTGGTTATCTAATTCTGAGCGTTAGTAGTTCATAGTAAAAATAAAAAGGGGGAGGATCATGTCAGATAATATAATTTATAACTGCCATAATCACCTATTTACTGATGAGAATATACCAAATAATTTCTATCCTTTTTGGCTTGTTCCTGCTGCAAGAGTAAAGCCAATACGATGGGTTATTTCTGGACTTATGAAAGTGGTCGTGCCATTCACAAAAAATGACAAGATACATCGTTATGCAAATTTCATAAAAGCCGCTTACAGAAAAACGCAAGAAAATAACTTAAAACACTTAATTAAGTATTACCCAGAAAAAACTAAATTTATAATTCTCCCAATGGATATGTCGCAAATGTGTGCTGGAAAAGTGAAGGAAGACATTGATATTCAGCATGAAAAATTAGCTGAACTATGCAAAAACGAAAAGTATGCAGATCTGCTTATACCTTTTGCGCATATAGAGCCAAGAAGAAACGGCGCTTTAGATCGGCTTAAAAATCTTGTAGAAAATCATGGCTTTAAAGGAGTTAAAATATATCCTACTTTGGGGTATGCACCTGATCACTCTGTATTAATGAATGATATATATCCATACATGATAAAAAACAATATACCTCTAATGGCACATTGCTCACGAGGCTTCGTAAATGGTAGGTGTGATGGCATAACGAAAGAAGAAGCATATAAATATGCTGATCCTGATCAATATCGTAAGGTTATGGATGAATACCCAGGTTTACGTATTTGTTTGGCTCATTTTGGCGGAGTGGGTGAGTGGGAAAGGCATCTTAATGGAGAAAATGTAGGCTCTGATCCTACGTGGGTTAAGAAAATTACAGATTTATTGGAATCTGATTATAAAAACATATTTGCAGATATATCTTATACAATATTCAATTTCCAAGAAAACTTGCCCTATTTAAAAGTACTATTGCAAGACAAACAAATAGTACCTAAGGTGCTATTTGGGTCAGATTTTTATATGGTTGAAAGTGAAAAATACTCTGAAAAGCGGTTATCTATAGATCTTCGAGCCTCATTAGGGGAAGATCTTTTTTGGGAAATAGCCAACAAGAACCCAAGAAAATATTTAGGTGAAAGTGTTTAATGTCAGACAACAACCCGCTACACAAGAGTAAAATTACTCGTCTAGTGCTTCTAATTCTGCCTGCGAGCGGTGACGTTAGCTGGAAAATCTTCGATAAAGCGACCAAAGAAATTTTGGCTATGACTATGACAAGCCTGAATTATGAATTGCGAATTTTCAGTACCTGACAGCAAGGTCTCTTTCAAGTAAAAAAGTACAGGATGGATTTTTTACCATTCTGCTAATTCCCATGGAGATTTTTGGTTCCGATTATACCATTGGAGAATATAGAACGACTTCTGCATGCAGCTCACCCTTCGCCAACTTATCAAGAAACAATTGGGCGTATAAGTGAAAACCCTCCGAATCCCCGCCTTCTGGCGCGCCGTGCTCGTCGTACTCGCGGCTTGGTTCCTCTTCGACAATGCCTTTCCACCGGTGCTGCCGAGGACCCTGATGATCCAATTCATGACCATCACGGTGGTGGGGGTGTTGTTGTATTTCTCCTTCGAAGAGAAACGTTGGATCGAATTCAAGGCGCCCATCCTTGCCGTATTGCGCGACAGGGGCAAGTGGCCCATCCGGTGGTCCCTCCTCGTCGCAATCCCGGCGCTTGCGGGGTATGTCACATACGGGATCGTGAAACCGTCTCTCGATGCCCCCGTGGAACTGCGGCAGGTACACCCGGCGCCCCCTTCGACCCTCCGAGTATTCGATAAAAGCCATGATCTCGGCACGCTGGAGAACCCCGTGCGCGAACGGATCCTGGCAAGGCTCGAATCGGACAAGCCCGAATCGGAAAAGACCGGCGCCGCCATGGCGGCCTATGGTGAGATCGTCGAAAAGGGCCGGAATGTCTACTTCGAAAACTGCTTTTATTGTCATGGCGATCTCCTGGACGGAACCGGGCCGTTCGCCCAGGCCTTCAATCCGCTACCGGCCAACTTCCAGGATGTGGGCACCATCGCCCAGCTCCAGGAGGCGTTCCTGTTCTGGCGCATCACCACGGGTGGGCCGGGGCTTCCCAAGGAAGGCACACCCTGGAATTCCGCCATGCCGGTGTGGCACGAGATGCTGGACGAGGAGGCCATCTGGAATGTCATTACGTTCCTTTACGACTACGTGGGGCAGGTGCCCCGGATGTGGAATCCCGACACCTCCAAGGCCGTCACCGGCATGAAGGAACAAATCCAGGCGGCCCGCAAGGCCATGGACCCTGCCGCCCGCTACCGGTTCCGCTGCGCGGCCTGTCACGGCGAGACCGGCGCGGGTGACGGTCCCGCCGCGGACTTTCTGTATCCCCGGCCCCGCGATTTCACGTTGGGTCTTTTCAAGTACAAGACATCCCCCGGCATGCTGCCTCCGCGGGACGAGGATCTGTTCGATACCATCGAACACGGCCTGGAGGGCACGGGCATGCCGGGGTGGGCGACGCTGCTTTCCGACGAGCAAATTCAGGGCTTGATCCCGATCGTCAAGGGATTCGATACCGTGGCCACCTGGGCGCCCGAGGATGCCGACGACGATGCCTTCGACGACGAGGGGCGTTATCTCGAAGGCGACTTCACGGTCGTTACCGAGACCGAGCCACTGAATGGGCAGATCCCCTATTCGGAAGAATCCATCGCACGCGGCCGGACGGTTTTTCGCAAGGCGTGCAAGGAATGCCACGGCGATCTCGGGCGGGGCAACATCACCTCGGGCAAGCGTCTGGCGGATGACTGGGAGGCACGCATCTGGCCACGGGACCTGACCAAGCCATGGACCTGGCGCATCACCAATGTGCCGGGCGAGGATGAGGCAGCGCGCCTCGATACCATTGCCCGGATCCACCAGCGTCTTTCCATCGGCATCCCGGGCACGCCCATGCCAGCCCATCGGGCGGTGGAAGCGGGCAATAAGGATCCGGTCAGACTGGAAGATCGCTGGCACATCGCCAACTACGTCTACGCCAGACGCCAGGGGGCGGCACCGATGCCTGGTGAGGATACCCTGATCTCGGCCCTCGAGATCGAGGGCGAACTGCCGCTCGAGGTGGACGATCCGGCCTGGTCCCGGGCCAGGGCGGTGACGCTTCGCCTCGCGCCCAATATCATCGAGGAAGAACGGCTCTTTACCTCCCTTTCCGATGCATTGACGGTACGGGCGCTGTACAACGATGCGGATATCGCATTCCTTCTGGAGGCGGGTGACCGCACCGACAGCCGTCCCGGAGAACCCGTATCCGAACAGATCCAGGACGAAAATCTCGACATGCACTCCGATGCCTTTGCCATTCAATTCCCCCAAAACGATGCCTACGTGGCCGCGCCGGTGGTGGAAAAACCGCTGTTTCGCCATGGGGACGCCAGGCATCTCACCACGATCTGGTACTGGAATGCCGGGAGTGTCTCCCCCGCGACGCCGCCACAGGCCGTTTTACTGGACGCTAGCGGGCCGGATAAAAAACTGGCTGCCCGAGAGACCAATGACGACCTTATGGCCAACGGCAAATGGGAGCACGGTCGCTGGCGGGTGGTGATGAAACGTTCGCGCAACCTACCGGATGCCGGTTCCGCCGGCGTTGGAGATGAACCCGGTGTTGGAGATGAACACGGAGATATTTCCTTCGATGAGGGGAGGTTCATGCCGGTTTCCTTCGCAAACTGGGATGGCAGCAACGATGAGATAGGTTCCAGGCACACATTGACCACTTGGTACTGGCTGCTGCTGCCCCCAGAGATGGATCGGGTCAAAGTGTTTGGGATACCGTTGGGGGTAGGGCTGCTGGTATTTATCGCCGGGATTGTTTTGGTGCGGGGGCAACGCCATGCGAAATCGTGAGGTAAGGTAATATGCAATTATCCCATCCCTCGACAATCGACACGACCGTGCGAATGTTTGCCCATGCCGTGTCCCGAATTTCGGTTGCGACCACCGGTCGCGCCAAGTAAAAAGCGGAAACGAGAGAATAGAGAGGAAGCAGATCATGAACCGTCTTTGTGTAGTTCTCCCCCTGAGCAGCATCAGCGACAAGCAGTTTCCACCCTACGCGGCAAAACCGTCGAGGGGCACCTATTTGGGACCTACACTTCCATCACACCCGGATATAGCGGCGGCAGACGCATTGTGTCAGTTGGAAGCGTTTCTGAAACCCCGTATCGAAAAAACGGAACAGGAGAAAGTCACCTCGAAATCCGTTGAGGACATCTTCGAGGAGGTGCGCCAGGATCGCAATGGGAAAGCGTAATGCCATCTTATGAGCTTACTCCCGCCGCAGAATCGGATTTGCGAGAGATTGCACATACACCATGGATCGATGGGGAGAGCGACAGGCCGCGCATTATGCCGCCCGGCTGGAGCGATCCTTCTCCAAAATTGCCGATAACGACGCGGTTTCTCGTTCTTTTTCTGCCGGTTATCCGCAAGTACGGGTTATGCAATGCGCACATCAACTATGTTTTTTATCTTCAGCCGAAAGGAAAGAAGCCTCGTATTATCGCGGTACTACACGAGCGGATGGAACTGCTGGCCCGAATAGCGGATCGTCTGTCACCATAAGCTCTTCGCATCATTTTGCGATCCCCATGCTCTGCGTGAGAACCGGAAAAGGTCTTCAGGATACCGTTGGGCATTGGGCTGCTGGTGTTTATCGCGGGGGTTGTACTGGTGCGGGGGCAGCAGCGTAATTGTTAGTGATGCGTAGAAATCACCATTGTTCAAAAAGGATGAAAAAAGATGACGGCAAGCAATATAAGCGCAGTCTTGACGCCAAGACTAAAGGAACACGTAGAACGTGTTGTCGGTTCGATGGGACTTTATGAAAATCCAGGAGAGTATATACGCGATCTCATTAGAAGAGACCTAAACAGTCCGACATACCACGTCTATCGGGAAATTCTGGAAGGCTTCAAGGATATCAAGAAAAAACGTTACATCAAGTCCACGGGAGACTGGGAGAAAGACAAAGCCCTCTTTGAGAAAAGAGAGCATGAGAATTGGAGTTAGGCCCTGTGGCGGATTTCTACATTACAAACCGCGCACGATTCCATATGCTTGAAATCGAAGAGCGCTCGACGAGCGACTGGGGAGAAACGAGAACGAAACGCTATATGTCGGATCTACTGGCTGCATTTCAGAAAATAGCCGATGACCCCAAAGTAGGCAATGTCAGAAAACACCGTTTGGAGCCATTTCTTATGGCACCGGCAGAGCAACATTATGCTATCTATGCCGAGACCGAAAAAGGGATTGTCATTGCGGCCGTGCTTCACAAGCGGCGGGACATAGAGGCCATCATAAGAGATATAGGCCCCACTCTAGATCGGGAAATTGAAAATCTCTAGACAAATGGCACTGTCCCATTAATGAACCAAAATCGGACAGTCATAGTATGATGGATACCTGAAAACAAGGTTGAAGTCATGGTATCAAAGGAAGCACCAACCATCGAAAATGAGACAGTTGTCCAGAGTGCGAAAAGGAAACCCTACAGCGCGATCCGCGCGAGGGAATTTTTGACCGAGAAGGAAGTCGAGGAGCTGATGGATGTAACCAGGCAGCGGAGACGATACGGACATCGAGACGCCACAATGGTTTTTCTGACAAAAGAGACACTGTTGCGATAGATACACACTTAGCCGATGATTATAAGCAAAATGTTAGCGGTGTTCAGGTCCAAGATAATTTGGTATCGAATGACTGGGGCGGGATTAACCATAAGTCATACGGATACTTGAGAACCCCAGAGGTTTCAAGAGTTATCAAAAATTTTATTTAGATCTGGTAAACACATTAGCACTAGAACAAAATAAAGCGGCGTTCGCTGACTTCTCCCCGCTTTATTTTTTTGTGATAGGAAGCCATGAAATCGAATAGGTGTAGAAACTTTAATGGGTACACAAAAGGGTAAAGTGAGTTATATTGGGAGAAAGAATGATTGTTTGTATGTCCTTGACAGTGGTTCTTTGCCTTTAGAAACGCTTGGCAGTGTTTCTGTGTCTTTAGAAACGAATAAAAATGCAATATGGGTAAAAGCCATACCTAAGATGTGCGACTGACTAGTTCTAATTTATTCCTGAATCCGTGGCTTCTTCTATCGTAGAGGAATTGTGACAAACATGGAAAATGTAAAAAGATGTATAATTTTGAATTTCACATTTTCAGAGACTCACCCAAACAAATATGTTAATCATTTGAAAACGTTAATCTTTGAAAATTAGATAGTTGAGGAAGAAGTCACGGGCTCAGGTTATTGTATAACAATCAAAACCAACCAACAGGAGGACCCCATGCGAAAACCCGCAACTTACCCCCAAAGGCTCGTTGGTCTTCTAACGGGCGTGGGACTTTCGTTCGCGGCCACGGTCGCCACTACGGTCACGATGGCGGCGGCTACCGCGCCACCCGACATAGGTCCCTTACCGCCACTCGAGGTGGATCAGGCCAAGGCAAAACTGGGCAAACGTCTGTTCTTCGATCCGCGGCTCTCGGGAGACGCCGCCATCTCGTGCGCCACCTGCCATCGACCGGAACACGGCTTTGCCCACCCGGACGCGCTCTCCCCGGGGTATCCCGGCAACGACCATTTCCGTAACTCACCCACCCTGATCAATACGGCGCACAAGAAGACCTGGTTGCACGATGGGAGAATCGGCACCAATCTCAACGATGTCACGCGGGAGATGATCACGGAAGACTACATCATGAACATGGATATGCGCATCATGCAGGAACGCCTCAAGCAGGATCCGAAATACGTCGAAATGTTCAAGGACGCGGGTTTGGGCGAACCTTCCAATGGGGGGGCGCGCAAGGCCATCCCGGAATATCTCGAGACCCTGACTTCCCAAGGGGCACCCTTCGATACCGGCAAGATGTCCAAGGTCGCGAAACGTGGCCAAAAGCTTTTCACCGGCAAGGCTAATTGCGTCCAGTGCCATAACGGTCCGCTCTTCTCGGACGGAAAGGCCCACAATACAGGCGTTCCGGAAAACTTCGACATCTTTCGGGACCCGCTCCGGCACCAGGCATTCATTGCCTACAACATGTTCATGGGAACCCCCGATTACATGAATCTGAAACGGGACCTCGGCGCTGCCGTGCAGAACCGCCTGGCGGATGGTTCCAACTGGGGGACCTTCATGACGCCGACCCTGCGGGAGCTGAAATACACCGCCCCCTACATGCACAATGGCATGCTGAAAACCCTCGAGGATGTGGTTGTCTTCTATAACGAGGGCGGCGGTCAGGACAGAAACAAAAGTCCGTTACTGAAACCCTTGGGCCTCGACAAGAAGGAGATGAAAGATTTGCTCGCCTTCCTGGAGGCGCTTTCCGGTAAGCCACTTACCGGCGAGCAACATGTCTGGAAGGAGCCGATCCCCAAGGAATACGAGCCCATTCCCAATTGGCGCCAGGTAAAAAATTAGGGGGAAGCCATGAAAGAAAACTCGATAAAAGACAGGCCCAAAAACAGACCAGTGTGGCTGATGGCCGCCATGATCGGCATCGCGACGATGGGAACGACACAGACCCAGGCCGCGAACAAGGCCGACCAGGCCAAAGGCAGTGCCGCAGCCGCGCAACCGGCGGTGACGGCACCCGTAAAAATACCGCCGCTGGCCCCGCTCGGCGACCCTCCCATCCCGCCGGATAACAAGCAAACCAAGGCCAAGATTGCCCTGGGTAAGCTCCTCTTCTTCGATTCGCGTTTGGGGGGGGACGCCTCCGTCTCCTGCTCGAGTTGCCATGACCCGGAACAAGGCTGGGCATGGGCGGAGGACTTCTCCCGCGGTTATCCGGGTACCGTCCACTGGCGCAATAGCCAATCCATCATCGATGCCGCCTATCTCGGCAAGCAGTTCTGGGCGGGTTCCGCGCCATCCCATGAAGCACAGGCACGCTCGGCGGCCAGAGGTGGCGTTGCCGGTAATGGGGAGGCCGATCTCATGGAGGCAAGGCTTGCCCTCATCCCCGAGTACCGCAAGGCATTCAAGGAGGTCTTCGGCGACGAATGGCCCCTGATCCGCAATGCCTGGCGCGCCATCTCGGCATTCGAGCGCACCCTGGTGCAAAAGGATACTCCCATCGATCGCTATCTCGAGGGAGACAAGTCCGCGCTCGGCGAAGCGCAGCTGCGCGGTAAGAAGCTCTTCGAAGGCAAGGCGGGCTGCATCGGGTGTCACAACGGCGCGCTTGCCACCGATCAGAAGTACTACAACATCGGCGTGCCTTCCTCCCAACGCTGGGAGGAGGATGGCCTCGCCCAGATCACGTTCCGTTTCGAGCAGTACGCCAAGGGAACCACCGAGGAGATGTACCGTACCATCAAGGATGATGCGGGCTTTTATTACCGGACCAAGAACAAGTGGGACAAAGGCAAATTCCGAACCCCCACCTTGCGCTACGTAAAGTACACGGCGCCCTATATGCACAACGGCATTTTCTACACCCTGGAGGAGGTCGTCGACTTCTATGACCGTGGTGGCATTGCCGAAGATGGCAGGACAACGAGTTTTCCCGAAAACAAAACGAAGTCGATCAAACCATTGGGTCTTTCCGATGAAGAAAAAGAAGACTTGATCGCGTTCATCGAGGCGTTCTCCGGTGAAGAGATCATCGTGCCGAAGCCAAAGCTTCCGAAATATGCGCGCCTGTTCAGCGAGGATGAATTGAAGGGGGTAAAAAAATGACCGATACCATGACAAAATCCGGCACCGTGACAAAACCGGAAGATAGCGCGAAAACTCACGACGCCTGCATGTTGAACCGGCGTCGATTCCTGCTCTACAGCGGGGCCGGCGCCGCCGCTGTCGGCACTATCACCATCGGCCTGTTCCCGGGCGTTACCCAGGCGGCGCGGGTCGTGGGTTACCCACGTAAAAAGATCGCTACGCTAAGTAGTCTGCGGGATCACGAACCGAAACACTTCGACTACCCGGATACCCTCCCGAATTCCTCGGCCATGATCGTCAAGATGGGGGGTATACCGGCCGGTGGCGGCATCGGACCCAAACAGGACGTGGTGGCCTTCAGCACCCTCTGCACCCACCAGGGCGGGCCTTTGCAAGGCACCTACAAGCACGTGGGCGATCAGCGTATTCTGGGTCAGTGCCCCTTCCATCTGTCCACCTTCGATCTCAGGCGTCACGGCATCATCGTTTCCGGCCAGGCGTACAACAGCCTGCCCCAGGTGGTACTGGAGATCGAGGGCGACGACATCTACGCCGTCGGACTGCTGGGCCTCATCTTCGGGCGCAACGAAAACCTGATAGAAAAATCCTAAGGAGGCAAACCATGGCGACCAATTACTACCTGCCGGAAGATCATGCACCGCTTCCGCCCAAACATGCCGACGTATTGACCACCTGTTGCGATTACTGCATCGTTGCCTGCGGTTACAAGGTCTACCGCTGGCCGCTCGGCTCCGGGGACGGCGGCCCCAAGGCATCCCGGAATGCCTTCGGCATCGATTTCCCATCGACTCCGCTCAAGGCCTGGGTGGCACCGAATCAGCACAACATCGTCATGCACGATGGGATGCCCCATCACGTGGTCATCGTCCCGGACAAGGAATCCCAGGTGGTGAACCGTTTCGGCGATTCCAGCATGCGCGGCGGACTCATCGCCGCCAAGTGCTACAACCCCTCGACCCCCACCCGGGATCGGCTGATGACCCCGCTGATGCGCATCGGCGGCACCCTGCAACCGGTGACCTGGGATATGGCCCTGGATGTCGCCGCCGAGGTAGCCAAACACGTCATCGCCAGGCATGGTGCCAACGCCTACTCGGTCAAGACGTACTCGTACTATTTCTTCGAGAACACCTACGCCATCACCAAGTTCGCCCGCCGTCACATCAACACGGCGGCCTTCACCTTCCACGATACCCCCTCGGACGTCACCTCGACACCGGGCTTTCGCGACGCCGGGTTCGACAACTTCAGCGCCTCCTACGACGACTGGGGCGCCGCCGATACCCTGATGGTCTGCGGCACCGATCCCTACGAGACCAAGACCATCATCTATACCCAGTACATCAAGCCCGCCATGGATCGGGGCATGAAGACCATCTTCCTGAATCCCCGCGAGACCGCCGGAATCGCCTACGCCAAATCCAAGGGTGGCCTGCACATCCAGCTCGATCCCGGCACCGATGTGCCCGTGCTCGGCGCCATTGCCCGGGTCATCATGGAAAAGGGCTGGGAAGATGGGGAATGGATCGAGAAATGGGTCAACAACAAATGGGAATCCAGCGCCGGTTTCGGCCAGGGGACGCGCAATACGCCATGGCAGTGGCGCACCACCTGGGGCAAGTTCCAGACCGACGGCTTCGAGGATTACAAAAAATGGAACTTCGCCCAGGCAGAATACGACCCCGAGACGGCGGCCAGGATCGCCAATATCCCCGTCGAGCAGATCTACCAGGCAGCCGAGATGCTGGCCAAACCCCAGGGTGGGAAACGACCCAAGTCCTCGTTCGGGATCGAGAAGGGGTTCTATTGGTCCAACAACACCGGCAACACCAATGCCATCAGCGCCCTTGCCATCATCTGCGGGGCCGGAGGCCGTCCGGGTCAGGTGGTCAGCCGGTTCGGCGGACATCAGCGCGGGGGCACCGGTGGCGGCAAGTATCCGCGCAACAAATCCCCGGAAAAGGTACCGGGGCGCCGTCGCCGCGCGCTGGATACCGACCGTTGGCTGGTCTCCGGCAACACGCGGCTTGCCCATGTCATCGGTACCACCTGGCTCCAGTCCATGCTCGGCTCCCAAGGGCTCTACAAGGCGTTCCGCGAACTGGTGACGGACAATCCGAATCAGGTGGAAAGCTACGACAAGCAGGAGATCATCGATACCCTGAAGGCCAGGGCAGACTCGGGTGGCATGGTGGTATTCGACCAGGACATCTATCTGCGTCAGCCCATCGGATCGATATTCGCCGACATCGTCTTTCCGGCCGCCACGTGGGGCGAAGAAAACTTCATGCGGGCCAACGGCGAACGCCGTATCCGCCTCTATCAGAAGTTCTACGACGCCCCCGGAGACGCCAAGCCCGACTGGTGGATCATCGCCCAGCTCGGCCGCCGCATGGGCTTCGACGGCTTCGACTGGAAGGACGCCAACGATGTGGCCGAGGAGTCATCGCGCTTCAGCCGTGGAAACCGCAAGGCCTATCATATGGTCAAGGTAGCAGCCCATCGGGAAGGCAAGACATTGCACCAGAAGATGGCCGAGTTCGGCACCCAGGGCATCCAGGGGCCGACCTTCTATGACTACGAGACCGGCAAGTTGCATGGTACCCGTCGCATGCACGACACCACCCTGACCCCGGAATACATGGCGAGCATCGGCCTTGCCGATGGCGCCCAGGACGCCAACGTGGTCAAAAAGTGGCTGACGCACTTCAAGTCCCAAAGCGGGAAGCAGAACCTCCAGAAGCACCCGTGGGAGCTCTTCTCGGATTATTGGGAATGGATGAAACCCAGGGATGACGAGTTGTGGCACACCAATGGGCGGATCAACGAGATCTGGCAGTCCGGTTACGATGACCGGGAACGCCGGCCCTACGTGACCCAGCGCTGGCCGGAAAACTATGTGGAGATCCACCCCGATGATGCTTCGAGTCGCGGGATCGAATCCGGCGACCAGGTAATGGTCTATTCCGATCGCGTCCCTTCTCATATGCATACCATCCTGGGTGTGCACGGGGATGACTTCCAGTTCTCGGAACTGATGAAGAACGGTCACATCGAGCTGTCCAAGGCCGCGGTTACCGCGGTTGCCATCGTCACCCCGCATGTCAAGCAAGGCGTCCTGTACAGTGACATGCTCAATCCCCGTCAGCCCAGCAATGCCCTGCAGGGCCGGGTGTTGGATGGCATCAGTGGAAACTACAACTACAAGATGGGCGTCGCCAGGATCAGGAAGATCGGTGAATCGAAGTACAAGAAGGAATTCCGCAGCATGTCGTTCGCGCCGCGGAATATCGTGTGATGACCTGGGGGGCAGGTCCCAGGCCTGCCCCCCTTCGATGTCCGCAATGCCCTCTTCTCTTTCCCACACGTCGGTGTGGGAACCCCTTTATCCCGCGTCTGTACGGTTTTATCCTGGGGCCGTACAGACGCGGACCACGAATCTGGAATGCGCGGCAGGGGTATCCCTCCGCCGATTCTATTCCCACGCCGGCGTGAGAAAACGAGGAAAGAGCGTAATCAAAGCTACTGTTTTCTCTGCTTCGGCCAGAAACTCACGTGAAACACGTTCCCATGAATACCGAAGGCAAACACAGTGGCATCAAACTGATAGAAGCGAGAATCCGCAATTTCCGCTCCTTGCGCCGGGTAGACATCACATTCGACGATCTGACGGTATTGATCGGGGAGAATAATTCCGGCAAAACCAGCCTGTTGGAGGCGCTGTTCGCGGCCATCGGCGCGGGCCGCCGGGTTATCGAACCGGACGATCTGTTTCTGGATGTCGGGGAATCCAAGCCGCCGAAGGATCGGGGGATCATCATCGATCTGTTGTTCCGGCCTGCGAATGAAACCGGGGAGCTGGACGAGTTTCCCGAAGGTTCCTACTGGACCGCGCTATGGGGTAGCGGGATCTCACGATACGATGAAGGCGATGAATTTCTCGCTCTTCGCACCCGGGTGTCCTGGAATGCCGGTAAGGGAGAATATGTAACAGAACGGAAATTCCTTGGAGACTGGCCTGATGCCAAAAATTCGGAAGATGCTAAGGTAAAATCCGGTAATGTAACTTCGGTACAGATAGAACCCATTGCTCTTTACCTGATGGATGCCAAGCGGGATATTCAGGATGAGTTGCGCAATCGCGGTTCCTTTTGGCACAAATTGATCGCCGAACCGGGCCTATCCGATGAGAAGATAGAGGAGATCGAGCAGACCCTCAGCCGACTCAACGAGAGCATTATCGAGGGTAGTCAGGTGCTTTCCCATGTGCAGGAACACCTCAACGATCTATACAAGACGGTTTCCACCGAAAAGGGCGACGTAAGCATCACGCCGCTCGCACGGCATCTGCGGGATCTCGGTCGGGGGATGGATATCAATTTTCGCACCAGAGATGCCCAGACATTTCCCTTGGTGCGTCATGGTATGGGAACACGGAGTCTGGCGGCGATTCTGACTTTTCGGGCCTATAGCCGCTGGCGGCAGGACAACGCCAAGGGGGACGCGGTCCATTCCCTGCTGGCCCTGGAAGAACCCGAAGCACACCTTCATCCCCAGGCGCAGCGGGCCTTGTTCGGTCAGATCGCCGCGATCCCCGGTCAGCGCATCGTCTCCACCCATTCGCCCTATATCGCCAGCCAGGCGGAGATTGCTGGTTTCCGACACTTCCAAAAGGTGGGGGCGGAAACCAAGGTATCGCGGCTGGATACCTCCGGTTTGAATTCCGAGGATCTTCGGAAGATCGACCGCATGGTGCTCAATACCCGAGGCGAGATCCTGTTTGCACGCGCCCTGGTGTTTTTCGAGGGAGAGACGGAGGAACAGGCGCTGCCGGTTTTTGCCAAGGCATACTGGGGCAGGTCTATCCATACGTTGGGGATTTCCATGGTCGAGGTTGGCGGCAAGGACAATTACTTTCCTTTTATTCGGCTTGCGGAGACTTTTAACATCCCTTGGTTCATCTTCTCGGATGGAGAACGAGATGCTATCAGTTCATTGGAAAAGGCGCTGAAACGGCTGAACAAATCGAAAGAGTTGGGCAATCACAGTAACATTCTTGTGATCCCGGATGGGGAAAACTTCGAGAGATACATCGCTACCGCCGATTACGAGGATGTTCTGATTGATGTCATCATCAAGCAAAGCACCAGGACCGATCAGCATAAAGAGGATCTGGAGGAAAAATGGAATTCAAAGCCTCGCGAACTTGCTGAAATTAGTAAGGAACTCAAGAGAAATAAGACCAGGTACGCCCACCCGCTAGCCGAGGCAATCACCGAACTGGACAACGAAACCCTCCGGTTTCCACCCTTGATCCGACAACTATTCGATACAATGTCCGAACAACTCGGGCTTATCAAGCGAGAAGTGTCTATCTCATGAAACTAACCCAGAAACAGCGGCAAATCATTCAACACGGCGATGGCGCCCTGTTGGTGGTGGCCGGTCCCGGTTCCGGGAAAACCCGCGTGTTGACGGAACGGGTCCGACGTCTGCTGACGGAAGCCGATGGACACTTCCGGGTCTTGGCGCTTACCTTTACCAACAAGGCGGCCAACGAGATGCGCGAGCGTCTGGAGGCATTCCCGGATATCGACCAACGGGCGTTCATCGGCACCCTGCACAGCTTTTGCGCCGATGCGCTCGGAAACAGTGGTAAGCCAGTGGGTATCCTTGAAGAACCCAACCTGTTCGAACGCCTCCAGGACAGAAAACTGGTCCTGAGACAGGCCATGGAGGCGGACCCGGAACTTATACATCAATTGAAATTAAAGGGGGATGCAAGATCGCAGGATAAGGCGCTGTGGGGTTGGCTGGAGGCCATATCCGATAAGAAGCGTAATTTATTGCTCCCGGATGCAATATCGAATGAGACAGAGGGGGGGCGGCTTTTCCGCAAACTTTATCTTGCCTATGACGAGGAATTGCGAGCCTCGAACGCCATCGACTACGACGATCTTCTGCTGCTGACGTATCGATTGTTCACGGAACGCCCCAAGATTGCCGGTTTCTACCGGCGGTTGTACCGCTACATCTACATCGACGAGGCGCAGGATCTCAACGAGGCGCAGTACCGGTTGATCCGGGCGCTTTGCGGGCCGGAGTATCGGAACGTCATGGTGGTGGGCGATCCGAAGCAGGCGATCTTCCAATGGAATGGCGCGCACCCGAAATATCTCGACCTGTTCGAAAGGGATTTTTCCGCCGAAAAGGTTACGCTGAATGAAAACTTCCGCTCTTCCAGAGCGGTAATTGAGATCGCCCGAAGACTCGATCCCAATTATGAAATCGAGGGGGAGTACCCGATAGCGGGGAAGATCGATCTATTACGAGGGAAGGACGAAGAAGAAGAGGCCCAACGGGTTATCGAATATCTGGAATCACTGATGGCAACCGGCCACCCGGACATCGAAGGGGAAATCACCCCGGAGCGCTGCGCCCTGTTGGGCCGGAATCGCTATGTATTCGGTGCAGTGGAAAAATTGTTGAAGGAGAAGGGATGGCCCTATTACAAGCAGCTTTCCACGCAGCACGAGAGTGAATCGGGCCTGCTACAGGATTTCGAGCTTTGTCTGCGACTCTTGTCCAATCCCGAGGATCGGCTGCATCTTGGCGTACTGCTCACCCGCTGGAAGATCGATGACCACGAGCTGCTGGATAACGCGGATATTGATTGTGCAATGTTGATCACTGTGCTGGAGAAAAAACCACGTAATGACCACCAGCGAATCGTGCTGGACGCCATCCGGCAAATGGGATTCGATGAAACCGAGCCGCATCTTCTCAATGGATTGGATCGGTTGGAAAAATACGCCAACCAACAGGAGGAAGAAAACGAGCGCGCCATCATCCTTCAGGACATCGAGAGGTGGCGAAAGGATTGGGATCTCTTTCTACGCTCCCGATCCGGTGGGGAGCATGGTCTGCGGGCATTTCTGGGACACATCGCCCTGGGGGGTACGCAACAACCCAAAGGCGACGGGCTGGCTTTACTGACGGTCCATTCGGCCAAGGGGCTGGAATTCGATGTGGTCGTTGTCATGGGGATGATGGAAGGGGTCTTTCCCGATTATCGGGCCATGATGGGGCAGGCGTTGGAAGAAGAGAGACGGAATCTGTTCGTGGCCGTGACCCGTTCCAGACGGTTGCTATGCTTCTCCTATGCCAGGCACCGTGTCATGCCATGGGGTGCTCCCAAGGAGCAGGAGCCTTCCCGGTTTCTGGAGAAACTCGAATTGGCATAAAACGCCGACACATCATCCGTCGAAACATGCACACCCTCTTACCGGCGGCAATGCCCATCCAGGTGGCGACGCACCCTGGCAAGGTAGGCGGGAACCGGTTCATCCGGATCGCGTGGTACGAGGAACAGGAGTTTTGCGGCCACGAGGTACGGGCGCCGTGCCTCATCTCCCGCGGGGCGATTCTCACTAATAACGGCTCGAAGCAGGGCGAGGGATTTGTCCGGATCCTCGCAGTAGCGCGGCATAGAGATCTCGGTGGCATACCACTGGGACCACCGCGAGATCCCGACAAGCACGAATACTATCGAGAGTACCGCGATTGGAACCCAAAACTTCATAGCAGCAGTCCTGCACTTTTTCCACCCGCCTCGAAGTAATCCCGATATTTTGTTGATTTCCCGCTCATCTTCACGAATGAGTCGAGTCTTACAAACACAAATTTCGCTTTACCAATACCGAATCATGCTTCGTCGGTTCGAGGCGAAGCCTCGCTAGGCAGTAGTGTACCGTGAAAAGACGCCGATTTCTGCAAACTACCGCGGCACTCACCCTATCCACATCGGCAATAAAGGCCCTAAGCGCGCAGCGTTATCTTACGGCGTGTAACGGCGGGAAGCCGATTGCCGCTGCCGATTCGCCGCCCCTGTCCGACTCGCCGGAAAACCCGATCCCGACGGATTGGCAATGGCGAGAACTGGCCGCCATCCAGGACCATCTGTTTCCTCCAGAACCCGATGCCCCCGGCGCCGGGGATATCGATGCGCTCCCTTATTTACGATCCATCCTTGCCGACCCGAAGCTGCGCCCGGAACTGGAAGCGCTTCTCGTCGATGGCATGGAAAGGCTGCGGCAACTATTACGTTCGGAGGACCATCGTGACTTCTCGGCATTGGGTGAAGATAGAAAAGAGGCCGTGTTGCGCCGACTAGAGAAAGAATCCATTGGACGCCGTTTCCTCGACAGGTTGCTTCACTATATTCTCGAGGCATGCCTGACCGATCCGGTATATGGTGGCAATCCAAAGGAAATTGGGTGGCAGTGGCTTGGGTTTGAGCCGGGCTATAAGAGACCAACGCCAAAACAAAGATATTTTCTTTTGACATGGGTTGCATGACCAACAGATAGCCGATGGTTGGAAGCCCCGTTTCTCCATACGATGACAATACGGTGAAAGCGTGCGCATCCGTGATCGACGTGTTCTACGGTGTCGGTGGTCTCACCCACGGGTTCAAGATCGAAGGTTTTCCCGTGGTGTGCGGCATCGATGTAGACGAAGCATGCCGTTATCCGTTCGAAACCAATAATGATGCGCCCTTCACACGCTGGGACGTAGCCATGGTTTCCAACCAAAAAAACGACGATCCCAAGTGGCAGTTGGTCGGAGAGTTTTCCCGTTTGATTCGGGAAATCCGACCGGATGTCGTCACCATGGAGAATGTTCCCCGCTTGATGAAGTTTCGTTCGGGGAGTGTTTTCGGTGATTTCATCCGGGATCTGGAGGAATGCGGTTACCATGTATGGTGGAACGTGGTTTTTTGCCCTGATTACGGAGTACCGCAGCAACGATCCCGCTTGGTTCTTCTGGCATCGCGTCATGGGCACATCGAACTGGAGGCGCCGCGCCATTCCCCAGACTGTTATATCACGGTACGCAAGGCCATCGGGGATCTTCCCCCGTTGGAAGCAGGCAATATGGCTGCGGAAGATCCCCTACACTGCGCAAGCTGTTTGTCGGAACGCAATCTGCAAAGGATCAGGTATTCCAAACCGGGCGGTACTTGGCGGGACTGGCCGCAAGAACTGGTGACGGAATGTCATCGTCGAAAAACCGGGCGGGGTTATGCGTCGGTCTACGGGCGAATGGCATGGGATCGGCCGTCGCCCACCATCACGACCCAGTTCTACGGCTTCGGAAACGGGCGTTTCGGACACCCGGAACAGGATCGGGCTATCTCGCTGCGAGAGGGCGCCATTCTGCAATCGTTCCCGGAAGATTATGTATTCTCACTCGTGAAGGCGAGGAAATCAATTTCCGGCGAATCGGGCGACTCATCGGCAACGCGGTCCCCTTCGCGCTCGCCCGCGCCATCGCCCGTTCCATCCGCGCCCATCTGGAGAAATTCCATGGCCAATGAATCCCCCTACCGAATGACATTGAGTCTGAATGTCCTCAACCACCTGGGACTGAATCTGTACAGCAATGTGCCATCCGTCCTGTCCGAGGTGGTGGCCAACGCCTGGGACGCGGATGCCGAAAATGTATGGATCACCATCGATTTCGCCAAGGGGAATGAGAAAATCGTTATCCAGGACGATGGCCATGGCATGACGCCAGAGGATGTCAACGAGAAATACCTGCTCGTCGGATACCAGCGCCGGGGCCCTGAACTGAAACGCGAGCCGGAACGAACGGAAAGATTCAAGAGACTTCCCATGGGACGCAAGGGAATCGGTAAACTTTCGTTGTTTTCCATAGCAAAGACCATCGAGGTGCGGACCGTGAAGGATGGACAGCGCAGTGCCTTTCGAATGAATCTGGATGATATCAAGGCAAAGATTAGATGATTTCATCGGCGAGCGTCACAATTTCGGGCGCATGCGGCAATAGCGGAATGTTATCGAGCAATTCCAACCTTTGCGCTGCAAGTTCAGGATTACCGCCCGATGCCTCATCAATCACGTATTGTGAAATAAAACGCTTTTCAATCTCTCCCATCGCCGTATCGTAATCAAGACCGATTGCTGTTCCCGCATCGACGGCACGAACCCTGTCCGTGATTTCTTCTTCCCAGACGGATTCAATATCATCGGAGTCCGAAGATCGATTGTCGATAAAAAGAAGAAACCTCGCGATCTCCAGGCGTTCTCTCCTGGGCAACCCAATCAACTCGGTGGTCAAGGCTTCAATATCTCGTCACATGTGTCTTTACTCTTTTTCGTTGAGGGGGCAATTGGGAACCGGAGGAAATAAGTCGAGGTATAACAGGAAGCAACGCTCATGACGAGATGAATAGTGTTATTACTTTCAAAAGGTCAAGACCATTACTTATTCCTGCCCGCAAGGCGCGAGGAAACCAGGCAACCGGTCCGGTCCGCAAGATTGACGGTAAAGAAATAGGCCACCCCGAAGTGGAATATCCGGCGATAGTACATTTCCGATTTGTGTTGCGATCCAGGTAGAAACTATGAAGGACCGTTATCGAATATCCTCTAGGCTTTTGGCGACCAGA
>CAZSVE010000030.1:0-32746 GCA_964610175.1 uncultured Thiotrichales bacterium | reverse complement strand
GCTCTTAACATAACCCTCGCACCTTGAGTTTGGGCAGGTCAAAACATTATGTCTAATCTTCCCGGGTGACGCGCAATATCTCCTCCAGAGAGGTATCCCCGGCCAATACCTGTTTTATCCCATCCTGATAGATGCTGTGGGTTTTCCGCCTTGCGTACCGCTCCAACTCATGTTCCGGCGCGCGGTCATGGATCATGGCGCGCAGCTTATCGTCGATGATGACGAGCTCATAAAGACCGGCGCGCCCATGGTACCCGGATTTACATTGATTGCAGTCTCCTGGCCGATAGAGACGCGGAGCGGACGCGGGGAATACTTCGATTGTCTCACCCAATCGGAACTCGCTCAGCTCATCGGGGGCTGGTGTATAGGGGTGTTTACAATGGGGACAAAGTCTGCGGGCCAGGCGTTGGGACAAAACGGCGATGAGCGTGGAGGAGAGCAGGAAGGGTTCTATCCCCATATCCGCCAAACGGGTCGCCGCGCTGACGGCGGTATTGGTATGTAATGTAGACAGGACCAAATGGCCGGTGAGGCTGGCCTGGGCGGCGATCTTGGCGGTTTCCAGGTCCCGGATCTCCCCGACCATGACCACATCGGGGTCCTGGCGGAGGATGGCGCGCAGGCCGCGCGCGAAATTCATATCGACCTTGGAATTGACCTGGGTTTGTCCGATCCCGTCCAGATAGTATTCGATGGGATCCTCCACGGTGAGGATGTTCCGGGTGCGGTCGTTGAGCTTGGTGAGGATGCTATATAGGGTGGTAGTCTTCCCGGAACCCGTAGGGCCCGTAACGAGGATGATCCCATGGGGCCGTCGAATGATCCCTTCGATGCCCAGCAGGATATCGGGGGCCATGCCGAGTTGCCGAAGTTCCAATCTTCCCGACTGCTTGTCGAGGAGGCGTAATACCACACGTTCGCCATGGGCACCCGGCAGTGTGGAGACCCGGACGTCGACAGCCCTTCCTGCAATTCGAAGAGAGATTCGGCCATCTTGGGGCAGGCGCTTTTCGGCAATATCGAGCCGGGCCATGACCTTGATGCGGGAAGAAAGCAATGGCGACAGAATTCTGTCGGGCTGTAAGACCTCGCGCAACACGCCATCGACCCGAAAGCGTATCCGCAAGCGACTCTCCAAGGGCTCGATATGGATATCGGAGGCGTTTTCCCGAATCGCCTCGGTAAACAAGGCGTTCAACAGGCGAATAATGGGCGCATCATCCTGACTGTCCAAAAGGTCCTCCGGTTCCGGGAGATGGTCGGCGACACGCTGGAGGTCCATGTCGTCACCCAAGTCGATCATGGACTCCATGGTGGTGCTGGAATTGGCTTCGTAGGCCCGGCGCAGGGCCTCCTCGAAGCGTTGGTTTTCGACGACTTCGATCTCGATGGGCAAGCGGAAATAGCGACGAATCTCGGCCAGGATCGGGGCTGCGACCGGGACACGGCACAACAGGCGCACATGGGTATCGTCGCACTCTATTACCAATGCCCCATGACGCTTGGCGTAGGGGAATGGCAGGCTACAGGATTTTAGGTAACCGGTATCCAAAGAAGCCTCGCTTTGGCGTTTTCGATCCGTAACCCCCGAATTCGACATCGACATCAGATCCCCAACAATTTGGGCCCGGTGCTCGTGCCGATTCGATCGGCTCCGGATTCGATCATGGTAATGGCTGTTTCCCTGTCCCGAACGCCACCGGCGGCCTTGACCTTTATCCTACCACCCGCCACCCTCTTCAAGAGCGCAACATCCTCGATGGTCGCTCCACTGAAGTTTATCCCGGTAGCGGTTTTCACGTAGTCGGCACCCGCGGAGATCACGATCTCCGTGGCCTTGATCTTCTCCCCTTCCGTGAGGATGGGAGCCTCTATGATTACCTTCAAAATGGCGTCTTTCCCAATGGCATTCCCGACTTCCCGCACGTCTCGTTCCACGAAACGATAATTTCGGTTTTTGAATTCACCAATGTTGAGGACCATATCGATCTCTTTCGCCCCGTCCTGGATTGCCATCTCGGCCTCGACCACCTTGACTTCGGTTCTGCTGGCGCCGAAGGGAAATCCAGCGACCGAGCATATGGCGATCCTAGAATCCCTCAGCAGGCTGGCAGCGTAATCGACATTGCACGGATTTACGCATACGCAAGCAAAGCCGTACTCGATGGCTTCGTTGCAAAGAACACCGAGGTCTATGTGGGTTGCTTCGGGTCTGAGTAGTGTGTGATCGATGAGCTTGGCGATTTCATTTTTTTGCATGGTGTAACCCATATGAATCGGTCGTTATAAATCGGTCGTCGCTGGCAAACCCGAGGGAGACCTCGAGAAAGGTTGTCGAGAACGACAAAATGACAATCCCGGAACGATGTAGCTCCGAGCCATTGTGTATCGAGTCATGTAGCTCGGGGCCTGAATAAGACGGGCATGAAAAGCCGATCGAAGAATCTAATGGCGCTCGAACCAACCATTCATGAACCTAACCCGGCAAAGCCGGAACCAAAATTCCATCGCACGGATAAAGGATATGTCATCTCGACCGGAGGGAGAAATCTTGTGCATTTGGAATTTTTCAAGCCAGAAGATTTCTCGCTACGCTCGAAATGACAGATTAAAAATTTTGGCTCTTCAAAATTTTTTGATCGTTTTGTTCAAGATCTTCCGGGTAACTGACTATATGAAAAAGTGAATAAATCGACCGTATTTTATTCCCAAAACATTTACGGTAGTGCCGATCCCTGGGAAGAAATCGCACACTTTCAAGGATGAAAGAAGCGGCTCGGTCAGCCACCCTCGGTCAGTCTTCACAACCTGAATTGCCCATGGCATACTGCGAGCCGAACTTCAGAAAAACAACTTGGATAACGACAAACAGTAAATGTAGGAGAGAATATCGTGAGCGACAGACCTTTCAAAGTACTCGGTATACAGCAGATCGCCATCGGGGGACCGGACAAGGAAAAAATGAAAAAACTCTGGATCGACGCCCTGGGATTGACGATAACGGGTAATTTCAAGAGCGAACGGGAAAACGTGGATGAGGATATCGCAGCGCTCGGTTCCGGCGCGCTGAAGGTCGAAGTGGATCTCATGCAACCCGTGGATCCGGAGAAAAAACCCCAGGTTCACAAAACGCCACTCAACCACATCGGGCTATGGATCGACGACCTCCCTACCGCTGTCGAGTGGCTGACGGCCAATGGTGTGCGTTTCGCACCCGGAGGAATTCGAAAGGGTGCGGCAGGATTCGACATCACATTTTTGCATCCCAAAGGTAATGATGAGTCCCCCATCAGTGGGGAAGGTGTATTGATCGAACTGGTCCAGGCGCCGTCGGAGGTCATTTCAGCCTACGCCGCTCTCAGCTGAGCGCCTGCAGAATAGTTCTCCGAACCCTTGGGGAATAAAACTCCAAGGGCATTGATAAACAAAAACATCCCAGGATGAGGTGGGGCTATGACGCTACCTGAAAAACTGCTTGATGAGTTGCAAGAACGACGCGAGAAAATCTATGCCGCGGGTGGGAAAGATAAAATTGAAAAGCGGCATGAAAAGGGGCTATTGACGGCTAGGGAACGTGTGTTGATGCTTTTCCAGCCGGATACCTTTCAGGAGATCGGTGCCCATATACAGCATACTGCCACGGCCTTCGGGATGGCCAAGAAAGAATTTCCGGCCGACGGCATCGTAGCGGGAACAGGCTATATAGGCGACATGCCGGTCGCGGCGTTTAGCCAGGATTTCACTGTCGGTGCGGGGACACTCGGCAGGATGCATGCCAGCAAGATGGTAGACGTATTGAAACTCGCCTTGAAAGTAGGGTGTCCTGTCGTGGCATTCAAAGACTCCGGTGGCGCCCGCATTCAGGAGGCCGTCGATGCCCTGTCCGGTTATGGCGATGTCTTCCATTACAACGTACTTGCCTCCGGTGTGGTGCCGCAGATTGCAGTAATTCTGGGGCCTTGCGCGGGTGGTGCATCATACTCGCCAGCGCTCATGGATTTCATCATCATGAGCAAACAAAATGCCCATATGTTCATTACCGGTCCCGAGGTCATCAAAGCCGTGACAGGCCAGGAGTGCAGTATGGACCAAGTCGGTGGCGCCGCCGTCCATGCCACGGTAAGCGGCAATGCGCATTTCGTCGCCGAGAATGACCAACACGCCATACAGATCGTCCAAAAATTATTGTCTTATCTCCCCGCCAATAACACCGAAGGGCCACCTCACCGATTGACTTCGGATATCTCCCTATCGAAGGACGAAATGATAAATACCCTTATTCCAGAGGATCCCACGGAACCCCTGGATGTATCCAAAATAATCCGACGAGTGGTAGACGGCGGCGAGCTTTTGGAAGTGCATGCGGGTTTTGCCCGGAACTTGATCATAGGCTTCGCAAGGATAGAAGGTATCGTAGTTGGCATCCTTGCCAACCAGCCGATGGAAAAGGCCGGTGCGCTCGACATCGACGCCTCCGACAAGGGTGCGCGTTTCATCCGTTTCTGTAATGTGTTCAATATTCCGTTGGTAACATTCGTGGACGTACCGGGTTTCCTGCCCGGTATCGAGCAAGAACGCGGCGGTATCATTCGCCATGGTGCAAAGATGCTCTACGCCTATTCCTCCGCTACTGTACCCAAGATCACTATGATTCTGCGCAAGGCCTACGGTGGTGCTTACATCGCCATGTGTAGCAGTCATTTGGGTGCTGACTTGGTTTATGCCTGGCCAACAGCCGAGATTGCGGTCATGGGAGCCGAGGGTGCAGTGAACATTCTGTACCGAAAGGACATCAAGGAAGCCAAGGACCAAATGGCAAAACGAAAAGAGCTTGTCGAAGACTATCGCGCCGAGTTTGCCTCACCTTATATGGCCGCATCACGGGGGTACATCACCGATGTGATCGAACCATCGGAAACCCGAGGCGTATTGGCGCTCGCATTACGCAAAACACTAACCAAACGCGAACTCCGACCCGCCAAGAAGCACGGAACGATACCGCTATAAATCCCTTTTGTGTTGTTATGGGCCTCCATGCACGACAAATTGCATGGGGGCTTATAAAAAGAACGTATTGTATGAGTGGTGCCGACGGCCGGAATCGAACCGGCACGGCTCTCGCCACTGCCCCCTCAAGACAGCGTGTCTACCAAATTCCACCACGTCGGCATAAAAAACGCTTATTCTACACGATTTTCTTATTGATCGGGGGGTCCCGGTCTCTGCGGTATCGAAAGCGAATCTTTCCCATCTGTCACAGGTTGTAGCGGAGTGTCAACACCTGGATTTTCCTGCTCCGGAACGTTGACAGCCAAGGGTTCAGGAGGAACCGACAACACCTCTTCCATCTCTCCCACTGTCGGCGGATCCGGTCGCTTATCATCCTGCGATTTTACGACAACACTCTCCCTCTCCACGGAGTGGCTTGCTATATAAGCAAGCGCAATACTGGTAAGAAAGAAAGTAGCCGCCAATATCGTCGTGATGCGTGCAAGAAATGTAGCCGGCCCTCGGGAACCGAATAGAGTTCCCGAAGCCCCACTACCGAAAGCAGCTCCCGCATCGGCACCACGCCCGTGTTGTAGAAGCACAAGTCCGATAACAGCCAACGCCGCCAGGACATGCACGATCATGAAAAATTGCTGCATCAGATAAGCTCTTTGACTATCAGTCCGTTACCCGTGAAATCTTGAACAAAACGTCGAAGAAATATTACAAAAGCAGAACGCGCCTTTATCATCATGAAGATACTGGCGTTTTTCAATGCTTCAATTTTTTCACCTTTTGGTTCCGGTTATGCCGGGTTGGGAAATCGTATGGAAATTCCCGCATAAACCCTTATTTTTTCCGTTACCGAACCACCATGGTCACAAATTCGCCTTCGAAGACCCGCGAATAACTTATTTATTTCCCGCTCAGCTTCGCTGATGAGCCAAGTTCCACGAAACACCAATATCGCTTTTACTGATGGCCGAATCATGCTTTGTCGGTTCGAGCACAAGCTTCGCTAGAATATTTTCAATCGGTTATCCCGCCGCGCAGATAGTCAGGAAATCCGCAGATTTCAAAGAGGCACCACCAATCAGACCACCGTCGATATCCGGCATTGCGAATAATTCCGCTGAGTTACCGGCATTGACGCTGCCCCCATATTGTATCCGCACCTTTTCAGCCACTGCGAGATCCTTCTCGGCGATTCGGGAGCGAATAAAGGCATGCACATCCTGGGCCTGGTCGGGAGTCGCGGTCTTACCTGTTCCGATTGCCCACACCGGCTCATAGGCGATCACGGAATTTTCCAGCGCGGGTACGCCAGCGGCTTCGATAACGGCATCAAGCTGCCTCGCTACCACCTGTTCCGTTTTTCCAGCCTCTCTTTCTTCCAGCAGCTCTCCCACGCACACAATAGGTATCAATCCCTCTTTTTGGGCGCGAACGAACTTTTGGGCCACCAAGGAATCGGTTTCGCCATAATAGGCCCGGCGCTCGGAATGTCCGACAATTACATATTTACATCCGATATCCATCAGCATGGGGGCCGCCACTTCACCGGTAAACGCACCGGGATCTTCCTTGGCAAGGTTTTGAGCGCCAAGCGCAATCTCCGTACCCTCGATGATTGATTGGACAATCGGGATGTAAATGAATGGAGGACAAATTGCCACTTCCGCATTCTTGACTTTATCCATGCCTGCCTTGATCTCCGCAACCAAGGCTTTGGCACTATCAATGCTACCATTCATTTTCCAGTTGCCTGCAACCAGTATTCGGCGCTTTTCACTCATGTGATTTCCCCTTCTGATATTTGTTCAGTAGTATCGTGTAAATTGACGATGAATTATAAAGGAATTTTCATATACAGTGGTGTATGGATCACATACCCATGGTCATGAAAAACCTAAAGTTTAGTTTGACACTCATCGGGATAATGGTCGAGAAAAATACCACATCTCCAATAAAGCCAAATCGTCAGTAGATTGTGGCTGGCAAGGGTACCGGATGGGGAAGTCGAAAATCAATTTGAATTTATGTATCGAAAAAAACAGGCCATGTGAAATACCCTTCGCCCCCCCGGGATGGAAGGCTTCTTCACTTGAGCAAGGCGACATGGGGGGTATCCCAAACGAAGCAAGGGATCTTATGAATATCTTCCTCGCAGTACTTTCATGGCAATAGATCGCATCGAGTACTCATCCCCCCGACGGTAAAAAATGGCGTTTCGTGAAATTCGACTCATTTGCGAATGGTGAGCGGGAAATAAAAAAAACCAACAATAATCCCATGGATCACGCGTAGCGCATCAACCCCTGGGGTGATGTTTTGCATGCAATTCTCGTAAGCGGTGACGTGCCACATGGGTGTAGATTTGGGTGGTGGAAATACTGCTGTGCCCCAATAACATCTGCAAAACTCGCAGATCGGCGCCGTGGTTCAAAAGATGAGTGGCGAAGGCGTGGCGAAGCGTATGGGGAGATAATGGCGCGGGAATACCCACCTGAAGGGCATAGCGCCTGATAACGTACCAAAACGCTTGGCGCGTCATGGCTTCTCCGAGTCTGCTCGGAAACAAGGCATTGGTTGTTCTACCCCGAAGGATCGCATCCCGTGCGCTACCCATGAATCTCTCGATCCATTCCAACGCCACTTCACCCAACGGCACAAGCCGCTCTTTATCACCTTTACCCACGATCCGCAGCGCACCCTGACGGAGATTTACCTGAGAGCGCTGTAGTGACACCAATTCCGATACCCGTACACCGGTCGCATACAACACCTCCAGCATGGTCCGATCCCGTATACCGAGGGAAGACTCGGTATTTGGTGCGTTGATTAGTCTAACCACCTCATTTTCGGTCAACGATGTCGGTAATGGTCGCCCGATGCGTGGTCCGTCGATGCGCGCACAAGGGTCATTGTCCCGTTGACCCTCACGAACCTGATAGCGATAAAATCTACGAAGAGACGATAATCGTCGAACACTGGTGCTGATCGGTCCATTCACCGCGCTTGCGAGAAACGCCAGGACATCGGCCCGGCTTGCCTGCAAAAGGCCAAGTTTCCTCTGTTCCAGCCAGCGGGAGAAAATGAGCAGATCGCTTCGATATGCCACCAGGGTATTTTCGCTGAGGCCCTCTTCCACCCATAATGCATCGATAAAACGCTCGATCAATACCTCGTCGCCATGAATAACCGACACGTCTTCTTTCGTACCGATGCCAGACACTTCAGGAAAAACTGCACGGGAACGAGGATGCATCACCCTTGGTCTCTTATCGCCGGAATCTTGAACAAAGTGACCAGGAAATTACCATGGACCTCTTTGGTTTCGGCTACGTCCGGCCAGGATTTGCGTCATTGGAAGCATCTTCGATCCGAAAGGATACTTGGATTTCGATGATTTCAGTCTCGTGCCTCGGCCTCATGTCAGTTGTCGAGAATCGCTGCCACGGCGTCTCCCATATCATTGGTCCCCACGGTCGAGGTGCCTGGTGACGCGATATCCGCTGTACGCAGCCCTCGATCCAACACTTCACTCACTGCGAGATCGATACGATCGGCAAGATCGACTTTCCCCAGGGAGTAGCGCAGCATCATGGCCGTCGAGAGAATTGTCGCCAGCGGATTCGCGATATTCTTCCCGGCAATGTCCGGGGCCGAGCCATGAACCGGTTCATAGAGTCCCTTACCGGACCTATTCAGGGAGGCCGACGGCAGCATACCGATGGATCCGGTCAGCATAGCCGCCAAATCGGACAGGATGTCACCAAACAAATTGGACGTTACGATGACGTCGAACTGTTTTGGCGCCATGACAAGCTGCATGGCGGCATTGTCCACATACAAATGGGAAAGCTCCACATTTGGGTACCCCAAAGCCACATCCTCGGCGATTTCCCGCCATAATCCACTCACCTCGAGCACATTGGCTTTGTCCACGGAACAGACCCGCCGATTTCGCCGCTCGGCAATATCGAACGCAACACGGCAAACGCGGACAATTTCGGACTCCCGATACACGAGGGTGTTAACGCCTTCCCGTTCACCGTTTTCCATGACATGAATACCGCGTGGCGTACCGAAGTAAATACCACCGGTCAATTCCCGGACAATCATGATATCGAGACCAGAAACGACAGCAGATTTCAATGTAGAGGCCTCCACGAGGCGCGAATGCAACACCGCAGGACGCAGGTTGGCAAAGACACCCAAACCGGAGCGCAGCCCCAGCAAACCTCGTTCAGGCCGTAGATGGCGATCGAGTTTATCCCACCTGGGTCCGCCTATGGCGCCAAGAAGTACCGCGTCGGCTTCCCTGGCACGAGCCAGTGTCTCATCGGGCAGTGGTGTTCCACAGGCATCGACGGCGCAGCCACCAACCAAGGCATGCTCCAATTGCACATCGAGCCGCCCCGCGGCACGCAAAACGTTCAGTACCTTTTCCGCTTGGGCAATCACTTCCGGACCAATGCCGTCACCGGATAACAAAAGTATCTTTTTTAATTGTGTGGTCATTATTCTTCTTCGTCCAACAAACGGTTCGGATTGTGGCTCGTTCCTCGCACAATCCAACCTTATTCGTTATATTTTCCAACGACTCGATTTCGTCACTCGATGTCAGCGAAGCCTCGCTTCGGAGCACACTTTGAACCACAGTCAAAGGGACAAAGCTAAAAGGAACAAAGGTCCAGCGAAGCTTCGCTTCGAACCGATGAAACACGATTTGGTCGTAAAAACAAAACCAGCGTTTTGTAAAACTTGATCATTCGCGAAGATGAGCGGGAAACAAACAAAATAAGAGCTTGGAACAGTGAAGACTTCAGGAAGAATATAGCATGGAAGGTGAGGCACCCCGAACAATTCTCTTTCCAACGATAAGTCGACAAAATTCCACAATCCTTGACGATCTGATTCATCGAGCTTGCTTTTTCCAGGAATTCTGCATAGATTTTAACAAAATACTTCAAGTATCAATCCGGATCCCGGGAACATTGAAACACCACCATCCCGAAAAACCATGGGCAACACGGGTTCTTGTGTGCCTCCTTAGCGTCGCCCTTGCCCTTCTCGTTACCGATAAAGTCGCGCTCGCATCGTCCGCCGAAGTCAGAAATTTGCGCATGTGGCCCGCTCCGGACCATACGCGCGTCGTATTCGACATCAGCAAGCCGGTAATACATTCTCTATTCACGCTACCTAACCCCGATCGAGTCGTTATCGATATCCCCAATATCCATATGGGCATCTTGCCACCGAAGCCGAGTGCCTCTGATCCATTGCTTGATCGAATACGCTTTGCATCCCACAACGGGCGACGAGATCTACGAATCGTACTGGACTTGAAACGTCCTGCTTATCCAAAGAGCTTTTTGCTCAAGCCTAACCGAAACTACGGGTATCGACTGGTTGTCGATCTCTATAGATCGGATGAATCCCGAACCCCCAGGAAATCGGCATCGAAACCCTCGGCGCCGAAGCCATCGATATCCCCAAAGCCATCGGCGTCCAAACCACCAACTGCGAAACCTCGTGTACAGCCCCCTTCGAAGTTGCGCAAGGTCATCGTGGCCATCGATCCAGGACATGGGGGAGAAGATCCCGGGGCATCCGGCAGACTCGGTACAAAGGAAAAGAATGTCGTTCTTGCAATCGGGAGAAAATTAAAGGCCCTTCTGAACCGAAAACACGGTATTCGGGCCTTCCTGGTGCGAGATGGAGACTACTACATAGGCCTCAAGAAACGAATGCGCATCGCACGCAACCACAAGGCCGATCTGTTCATTTCCATTCACGCAGATGCATTTCGTAACCCATTGGTATATGGCTCATCGGTGTACGTCTTATCGCAAAGGGGCGCGAGTAGCGAGGCGGCAAAATGGTTGGCCGATAGGGAAAACTCGGCGGATTTGGTGGGCGGCGTCAGCCTGGACGACAAGGACGATCTGCTCGCATCCGTACTATTGGATCTCTCTCAAACAGCCACATTGGACGCCAGCATCAACTTGGGAGCCAATATCCTCAATGAGTTGAAAAAACTGGGGAAAACCCATAAGAAAAAAGTGCAACGAGCCGGTTTTATGGTTCTCAAATCTCCGGATATCCCCTCTATCCTAATAGAAACCGCCTTTATCTCGAATCCCGACGAAGAACGCAGACTCAGAAATTCAAGACATCAACAACGGGTAGCCAAAGCGATCCTTACCGGGGTTTTGCGGTATTTGAAGAACAACGCACCACAAGACACCATGCTTGCCGTGCGTAGATAAATCCAGACGATGCCGTACTTCGTTGATATTTCGCTGAAAGCTATCCAGACAAAGGATGATCGAAAAACATGAAAGAGCAACGATCTCTGCTGCATAAACCTCCAGCGAGGCTTCGTCTCGAACCAATGGAAGCGTGATTTCGTCGTAGTAGAGCAAAACCAGTTTTTTTCCCCGCTGATCCACGCAAATGAGTCGAACTTTACAAAACGCTAACTTTTCTCTGCTAATACCAAATCATGCTTCATCGACTTGAGGCGAAACCCCGCTGGGGTTTTGTAAAGCTCGACTCTCGACTCATTTGCGTGGATCAGCGGAAAATAAGCAAATTAAAGGCATAGGAGATCCGGCGCACACACCGAGGCTATTCCCCTTCCGGTCCTAGCACGAAGCGCTAAACATGCTTCAAAGCCGAAAAAGATTCAAATATCCCTGGCAAGACGAAAGCCGACGTTGAAATTCGCGGAATCGGAGGAAAACCAATACCGATTGGCCGACCGAAGATACCAAATACCGCTAATCCAAGAGCCACCGCGCGTCACACGCCATTCACAATCGCCAGGATCTTCCCTTTTTTCCCAAGGGCACCCATCCACAGGCGCACCTCGATAATCGCCGTGCCAACAATCTGCCGTCCATTCGCACACATTACCCGCCGTATCGAAAAGGCCGAAAGGATTGGGGGCGAAGGAACCCACGGGGGCCGTCTGCTTATCATCCCACAGGCTTTCACAGCCAACGCAGTTGGCAAAGTTGCGGCGAAATTCATCCCCCCACCAATAGTTGGTGTTGGTCCCAGCGCGGGCAGCGTATTCCCACTCGGCCTCGCTGGGTAACCGATAGCGAGCCCCGGTCTCCTTGGACAGCCAGGCACAGTAATCCTGCGCATCGTACCAGGAGATATTGATGACGGGATATCGTCCCCGACCCCAAGCTTCGTCCGATGCTTTTTGGCGCCCGGTGGCCTCGCAGAAACGATCGTATTCGGCAAAAGTAACGGAATAGGTCCCCAATGCGAAGGGTGCAGCGATGCGCACTCGATGTTGCGGACGTTCGTCTTTATAGCCCTTTCCCTCCTGGGAGCCCATGAGAAATTCACCGACCGGAATCAGCTGCATCCTGGGGCCAGGATCGCCATTTGCCAGCACATCATAAAAATGGAGTTCGGGTATCGGTAGGTAGGGTTGCATATCCGATTGCTTCGGGAACCGAAAATCCATTTTATTGCGTACCTTCAAAAAGGCCAGTAATCGGTCGGTTACGCGGACGGCATCTGCCATAACGTCTACTTGTCCGCTTAGCATACCGTGCGCCACCAAGAATTCCTGAATGCTATTATGGAAAAACCAAAGATCGCCATCCCTATTTCGCTCGAGAAGCGAGCCTTTCCCCACGTCGAAGCATTCGAGATCGGCAACCAGAGAAAGTTCCTCTACCAGCTGCTTCAAGGCAGCCTGGGACAAGGAGCGGTTTCCCTTGCTTTGTAGAAACGTGGCAACGGCGACGCAGATGACCCACAGGCTCTCCCGATCCGATGGCTTGATAAGCCGCCGACGCAATTTCGACTCCTCGCGCGCGAGATAGGTCTCGATCAGGGTTTGGTAAAAGGTATAAAGATTATATTTTCGGATTCCCGTCTCGCCCAACGCCAGAATATCATGGATACGGGTCAGGAGCAGGGGACAAAAGCGCAGGGAATCCATCGCCTTTACCAGCTTTCGTGCCCGTCGTTGCATAAAGTTATCGCGGCGTAAAAACCTATCGAACCACTGGTCGGGATAGCATCTGGCAAGGTAACGGGCCACCTGACCGTCGTCGAACGGAATCAGGTAGATCGTAGGGTAGATGCAACTACCGATTCGTACCTGACCGCTATCGATCCGCGCCTGGCCGTGATCAATCCGGGAATCGTAGACTACCTTTGGAAATGATCGGGCGTGGCAAGTGATAATGACTCGGCGATAACTGCCGGTAGCCGCCAGGATCGAAAGCAATCTTTCCTCGAAATTGCCCCAGGCAAGCGGATCTTCATCCAGGGCATCCAACAACAAGACGGTATCCGCCTGATTTGGATACTCAATAATTCTCTCCAGGGTCTCTTCCCCCATCTTCAAGAGTAGACAATGGTATCCTTGCGGCCAAAAGTCCATGAGCTGGCTGAGCTTCAGCATCACGAGGAGAGAAGTCTTGCCCATACCGGTGTCGGAAAAGATAAACATCTGCCGAGCACCATCATGGGAGGGCGGGACGTCATCTTTCAGGAAGGTATTGATGGTGGAAAAGACCGGATTCCCAACATGGGAGATAGACTGCCGATCTTCATGACCAGTCGGGTCATGATACTGGCAGTAGGGCTCTATGTAATGCCTGGCAAGATCGAAAAAAGATAAACCGAAGACATCACCGATGTCGTGCAATTCCTCGGTTTGTTCATCCCGGATACCGAAGGCAAGCTTTTCCTCCAACGGGATGAGCTTTTTGGAAAGGGGCTTTAACCACTTTGCGGAGGCGAGGGTAAATTCCGGCATATCGATTCTCCATACCGTAGGGTGTGAGGAGGCATTGAAGCCATAGCCTGACGCCACATGAAGAGCCGTTTGTAGCTATTGGAATTCTCAATAGTCGAGTAGTTTGCTTCGTCACCCTCCATGGTACTGGATTCCGGGGATTCTTTCTGCCGAAATAACGAGAGTCCCTGTATTTACCACAAGTAGTATTCCAGTATCTCCCTATCGACACTTCTGAATACGAAATCCAGGCAAGGGATCAAAGTTCTCTGGCAAGACGAAAACCAAGGAGGGTATAGGTAACATCCGAGGTATAGTACCGGCCTCGACTCGCCGATCGAAGCTCCTGCGGACCGTTGTTCCAAGAACCGCCACGAACCACGCGCTGCCCGCAGTCACCAAGATCCTCCTTCATCCAAATGCTCCCATCCGAAGGTGCATTCTGATAATTGTCATGCCAGCAATCAGCCGTCCACTCCCGAACATTGCCTGCCGTATCGTAGAGACCGAAGGGGTTGGGAGGAAAACTACCCACGAGAGAAGTCTGTCTAACATCCGATACACTTCCATCGACATCGCAGTTGGCACGATGAGCACCGCTGCTTCCATCGTCGAATTCATCACCCCACCAATATCGAGTCCGGGTTCCGGCGCGGGCGGCATACTCCCATTCCGCCTCCGAAGGCAATCGGTAATGATGACCGGTTTTTTCGGATAACCAAGCGCAATAATCCAATGCATCCTGCCAAGAAACGTTGATCACCGGATGTCGTTTCCGACCCCAACCTTGATCATGTGGTTTTTTGCGCCCGGTGGCAGTACAGAAGATGTCATATTCTTCGAAAGTAACCGGCCAGGTCCCCAGTGCAAAAGGCGCCATGATGCGCACACGATGTTGCGGATGCTCATTTTTGTCCCCTTCTCCCTCGGGGGAACCCATCAGAAATTCACCGGCGGGGATCGGTTGCATGGCCGGCCCCCGGCTACCATCCTTCATACGGTCGTAAAAGTGAAATCCGGGCGTTGGTGTCAGGGGTTGCGTGGAATTCAATCGTTTCGGCAAGTCGAGATCCATGACATTGGCAGCCTTCAGAAACATCAATATCTGGTCTGTCACGGGAATGGCATCCCCTATGATATCCGTTTGTCCGATCAGGATACTGTGGGCCACTAGAAATTCCTGAATGCTGCAATGGATAAAGCGGAAATCACCAGCTGTATTGCGATTCAAAAGAGAGCGATCCCCCGTGTCGAAGTAGGCGAGACTGTCGAGATTGGCCACCGGTGGGGAAAAATCGTTCTCCAACTGGTAAAGAGCAGCGCGGGACAGAGAGTGCTCTCCTCTTCGTTGCAGGAATACGGCGATGGTAGTGAAAAGCGTCCATAGATCCCGTCGATCCAGCGGATTACCGAGCTTCTTTCTACGTAGTTTGTACAACCTGGCCTCCTCGCGCGCAATCCAACCATGGAACAGCGCCAGATAGAGGCTGTAGGGGTCCGATTTCCGCAGCCAAACCGCCATGATGTCATCGATATGGGCCAGCAACAAGGGAGAAAAACACTGAGCACCCATTTCATCCACCAAGTGTCGAGCCTCTCGGCGCAGGGAATCGCTACAGTGAACGAGGATATCACAGAGGTGGTGGGGAAAACGTTTCGTCAGATAATCGACCACTTGTTCGTAGTCGAACGTGTTGAGAAATGCCAGAAGGCAGGCATGGTCACCGATCCGAATCTCTCCAGGATAATCCGAAGGATAGGTGGCAGCCGAAAATAAAGACCGAGTACGACAAGAAACGATAACCCGGTAATAGTCCCCTGCAGCCTCCAATATTTCCAGCAATCTTTTCTCGACATTGCCCAACGCCAGGGGATCCTCATCCAAGGCATCCAGCAACAATACCGTGTTGGTCTTGTCTGAATGCTGCCACACCACATCCAGGGTATCCTTCCCGAGCTTCAACAACAAACAGTCGTATCCTTGCGGCCAAAACCCTGCAAGATGGGTAAGTTTTATCATCATCAGCAGCGATGTCTTGCCCATACCGGGATCGGACAGGACGAACATCCGTCGACTGCTATCGGTAAACCTCGAAGAATCGCCTTTTAGAAAGGTATTGATGGTGGAGAAAACCGGTGCCCTGATATGAGAAATCGGGCGTCGGTCCTTGGGGTCATCGGTTGGGCTGTGGTCTTGACAAAAAGGTTCCACGTAACAGCTGACGAGATCCAAGACTGGACCGAAGGTATCGGAAAGCGCATCCAACTCCTGCGCTATCTTACCCCGAAGCCCGACGGAACGTTTCCTGTCCAATGGAATCAGTTTTTTGAGAAGAGGCGAAAGCCACTTACTGGAAATAAAGGTAACTTCTGACATATCGATGCAGGTAGGGCAAAAAAGATAATTTGTTTATTTCCCGCTCAACTTCGCAAATGAGTCACGTTCTACAGAACAGCTATTCTGCTCTGCCGATGCCGGGTCATGCTTTGTCGGTTCGAGCACAAGCTTCGCTAGAGAATGCTATCTCTTGATTTGCATATGAGGAAATCCAGTTCGGGAGCTGGGATTCTAAATCTTCCAGTTGAAATTCGGACCAAGATACAAGATCCCGCCCCAAGCGAAATTGAGAGAAAAGCAACCCTCTCCCTCCGAAAGTCGGCAAGATAAATGCCAACTCTCGGGGAGAAATCACCATAAAACACGATCCATACTTACATTCGCAAGCTACGCGAATTCCAAAATCCCCTTATCCCACATCAATGGTGCTTCGAAGCCCAGTAGATTCACGGTGGTTGCAGCAAGGTTACTCAGACCGAATTTCTCGTCCCCTCGCAGGACGATGGAACCGGCATTGAGGCGATTATCGTAGAAAATAAAGGGCACCGGATTCAATGTATGCGCGGTCTTCGCCTTGGCGCTACCGTCATCTTTGCGCTTCGGTTGGCCGGTTTTCTTGTCCAGCTCGAACATTTCATCGGCGTTGCCGTGATCCGCGGTGATGATGGCGACGCCTCCCAGTTGGTCGATAGCCGGCAACAGGCGACGAAGCGCCAGATCCACCGATTCCACCCCGACGATGGTCGCCTCGTAGATACCGGTGTGGCCCACCATGTCACCATTGGCATAATTGGCGCGCAGAAAACGATGTTGTTTCGAATGCAACTGTCGAATCAGTTCATCGGTAATCTCGGCCGATTTCATCCAGGGCCGTTCCTCGAACGGCACGATATCCGATGGAATCTCCACATAGGTTTCCAAATCATCATCGAATTTTCCACTTCGATTACCATTCCAGAAATAGGTCACATGGCCGTATTTCTGGGTTTCCGAAGTGGCAAACTGGGTAACGCCCGCGCTAGCCAGATATTCCCCCATGGTGTGTTGGATGGCTGGGGGTGGCACCAAAAACCGTTTCGGTATCAGCAAATCCCCATCGTACTGGAGCATACCTGCGTAGGTAATCCTGGGAAATCGAACGCGGTCGAATTTATCGAAGCCTTGTTCCGTAAATGCCAAAGAGATCTCGATGGCCCGGTCACCCCGGAAATTGAAAAATACCACGCTATCGTTATCCTCGATGCGACCCACGGGTTCCCCATTCTTCGTGATGACGAACGGAGGCAGGTCTTGATCGATGACGCCACCCGGCTTTTCATCCCGCAATGCCTTGACGGCACCCGCCGCGGATTCGAAGTAGGGGGCCTCCCCAAGCACATGGGTATGCCAGCCCTTTTCCACCATCTTCCAGTTGGCCTCATAGCGATCCATGGTGATATTCATTCGTCCACCGCCACTTGCAATACACACATCGAAATCACTACTTTTGGTTTCCTTCAGGAACTGCTCGAAGGGCTCCACGTATTCCAGGGCAGAGGTCTCCGGGACATCGCGGCCATCCAGGAGGATATGGATGCGCACACGCCTTTGTCCTTCCTGCTTGGCACGCAGGATCATTGCCTTCAAGTGATCGAGATGGGAATGGACGTTACCGTCGGAGAAAAGTCCAATGAAATGCAAACTTGTATTATGCTCCTTGGCATTCCCGATAATCTCCCGCCACGCGTCGCCTTGGAACAGTGCCTCGGAGGCAATAGCATCATTTACCAGGGATGCGCCCTGGTTATAGACCTGCCCCGCGCCCATGGCGTTATGACCGACCTCCGAATTCCCCATATCTTCGTCACTCGGCATACCCACCGCGGTACCATGGGCCTTCAGGACCGTATGGGGATAGTTGGCGAATAACCGATCGAGCGTGGGCGTATTGGCATGATAGATGGCGTTCCCCTCACGATTCGGCGTAACCCCGAAACCATCCATCACGATAGTGACGACGGGACCACTGACGCCAGGGAATTTGGGGTGTTTTTTCAACATAACTTCTTTCTCCGATTTTTCTCGATTTCTCCGCGATAAGCCGATTCGTTCGATGACATTCGCCTCACCGCCGATGATGCAACCGTTGGCATCCTCACAGCGAAGCTTTGCCTCAAGCCGACGACGTGTGATTCGGCATTGATTTGTTTATTTCCCGCTCAGCTTCGCAAATGAGTCAAGTTTTACAGAACACCGATTTTACTTTACCAATGCTGAATCATGCCTTGCCGATTCGAGGCGAAGCTTCGCCAGGTAAAACCAAATTATTGTTTCGTAAAATTCGACACATTTGCCAAACACCCGCTTCGCTTTACCCAATGCCAATCATGCTTTGTCGGTTCAAAGCAAAGCTCCGCTAGCCGATATTATCGGTTTCAGCATGACGAATCCGTGATCTACCCCCCGGCAACCGGCGGCCAAACCGCCAATGTCTCACCAGGTTCGAGAAATCGGCAAGCAAGGTCTTCGGGAAGTTGATGTACCCCATCGACAAAAACCAGCTTTACCGACTCACGGGGAATCCCCATCCGGCCAAGAACGGCTTGAATCGTCATCCGCTCCGGCACCTCCAGTTCAATGGTATTCCGCTCGGCGTCCGGAGGGAGATGTTTCCCAAGACTCGCAAAGAGTTTGAGTGCGATTTTCATCCAGGCCAGATAGCTATTTCAATGATTTATGGCGATGATCGTGTCGGTTGAAAATCCCGAATGCACGCCACGTAGCTCTCCATGACCCGCGTCGGATCGGCCTGCAAGCGCTTTCTCCATTTCCCCAGCCGGGTTTTCCCTTGAATGAGTCCGCGCAATACCCCCGTGGATTGCGCCCAGCCGATACCGATGGCGCCCACCAATATATCATCGTCGAACACCAACCGGATGTATTGATAGCGATCCCAATCCAACAGTGTCGTGACATCATCCCCTTCTCTTCCCATCCAAAGCCCGAACGAAGTAGACACGAGCCCCATGGTATCCAGCACATTCATGCTGAAACTCCCTGGATAGATAGTCGAAATCCCCGCCATGTTGCAGGCGCTGACGCGCCCGTGTTCGGCGGCGGTGGGTTGAATGGCATGTACCGCTCGTTTTCCTGTGGACCAGTCCCTGCCTTGCGCGACGTCTCCCGCGGCATAGACGTTGATTTGGTTGGTTTGCAGATATTCGTCGACCAGGATGCCATCATCGACCTCGATGCCACTGCCCGAAAGGAATTCGATATTGGGACGAACACCCGTGGCGAGCACGACAAGATCGGCGGTTAGAGAAGCGCCCGTTTCTCGGTGGACCATCAATTCACTGGCGGCGTCGAAGGCGTCCTTTTTCTCGATTCCCGTGATGCGGGTTTCGGTGTGGATAGAAACCCCCTTTTGCACGCACCAACGCTTCAACAGGCTCGCGCCGGTTCCATTTATCATGCGCGGCAGTATTTGTTTCTCCGACTCCAATACGGTCACTGTCGCTCCGCGCTCGCGCAGGGCCTCCATGATGATGCATCCGATGAATCCGGCGCCAATCAGCACTACCCGCGCGCCCGGTTTCGCCAATCGGCGGATTTGGCGCGCCTCATGCAGCGTCCAGCAATGATGGACACCCGGAAGATCCACGCCTGGGATGGGCGGCGCGGCAGGGCGGGACCCGCTGGCAATCAACAGACGACCGTAGGGGAGTATCGCGCCGTCGTCCAATTCCAATATCCCGTCCTGGGGTCTGATACCCGTCGCCCGACCGTGGCGGAATTCGATGCCGTTTCGCGGGAAATAACTTTCCTCTTTACGCAGATAAGTGCCGGCCTCGTTGATTTGATCGGACAAGAAATACGGGATGGCCATTCGGGAATACGGCAACGTGGGCTCGTCGCCCAGCAGGGTGATTTTTCCATTGGGATTGGTTTTTGCGAGGGTTTCCGCCGCAATTACGCCGGCGGGACCGGCGCCAACGATGACGTAATGCATTTTTTATGATCCGTTGTAAGGAAAGTGGTTCAAGGGGAGTGGTTCGGATTGCAACATGCTTTTATGGCATATCTCTTTGTAATTCTTTCCATGCCTCATCGATGATTCGGAAGGCGGTTTCGTTTTGTTCTCCGGCTCGGTTGAAGAAACGGTAGTTGCCCGCGAGATCCACCAGCCAGACCTCCAATGCGCCCTGCTGCAGATAAGCAGCTATCTTTTGCTCCATTTCAGCGGCGCTATTGTCGGGGGAGACGATCTCCGCGCAAATGTCCGGGGCAACTTCGAAGGGGTCTTGCTGCAAAGGCTGATGGCGAAAGAAGCTCTTCGAGGCCCAAGCGACATCGGCCATCTTGATGTCATTTGCGGTTTGGATGGCGCATTTCGTGATGCTTTCTCCTTCCGGCAGGAACTTCGCCATGAGTCTCACCAGCCTGCTTTGTAGTATTCCGTGCCGGTTGGATGCCGGAGACATCTCGATCCTGCCTTGTTCGTTTAGTTCGACTTTATAGGGTAGATCCCGTAGGGTGGGATCGCTTAGTACTTGTGACCATTGCATGGTGGGAATGCCTAACCCAGCTTGGCCGGAACCAAAGATTTCCAGTTGGCTACTCTTTTGTCATCTCGACGGTAGGGAGAGATCTTGTGCATTCGGTATTTTTCAGTGCGGAAGATTTCTCGCTGCGCTCGAAATGACATTTGTTCGAGCTTTCACCGATAAGCGCCTACGCTTTTTTCCGAGGCTGTACCTGGGAAAGTAGATATCCTTTTTAATTCTTCTTAAACGATCAGCCAAGGGCTTATTTCCCCGTCATTCATTAATTTTACGGCCTACAAAGCTTTGTCATTTCGAGCGCAGCGAGAAATCTTCCGAATCGATTTTCACTAGGCGAACCAATCCTCACTTAAATCCTTCCATTCAGGATTTATCACCGCAACCAGCTTGTCCTTCTTTTCCCTCCGCCATTTCTTGATTTCTTTTTCCCGTAAAATAGCGGCATTTACATCATTGGTCTCTTCGAAATACACCAATCTGTCCACGTTATATCTCTTCGTAAATCCAGAGAGTAATTTATTCTTATGTTCAGAAACGCGTCGCTGCAAGTCATTAGTTATGCCCACGTACATCACATTGCCATCCCAGCTCGTCAATAGATATACAAAGTAGTGGTGTTGTCTGGGCACAAGATTTCTCGCTGCGCTCGAGATGACAAGGGAATAAGGTCAAATGAAACTACACACCAACCTGTACACTTTCTTTTCTGAAAGAGGCCAATTTCTCTTGAGGAAAAAACGACAAACCTGAGGAACAAGAGCTTCCAAGAGCAGCGCTCTGTCCACCCCAAGCTAGGCGCTTAGCTAACCCTTAGAAACTCAGAAGCGAACAGAACCCGGTTTTCCAGGGACTTTAATGCTTGATTATCCAGGTAACGGAAACGTTCCTAGGACGGGTTTCCGCAATCCCATCTTCTGATGTTGGAAGACCGATTTTTACTTTTTCACCACCTGAATTTGGTGCGTGATTTTGAAGGGATCCTCCTCCCCGAGCACCGTGATATGCTGTGTGGTTGTGTTTTCCCACTCCATCAGATTGGTAGTCACCAAATCTACGATCAATATATTTTTCAGTTTCACCCTTACCATCCTTTCGACCCATATTAGCACCACGCAAAAACAGACCTCGTAAGTCAGGTGTTGTATATGGACCGTTCTTGTTTTTTCCGACGATTTTCCTTAGTTCTTTGAAAACAGCAGGAATAGAACTACCATCGCATAACAACCAACCCTCTGGGGCATCATCTTTCCAATAAGCAACAATTGTACCTACCGGTATTTTAATGCTTTGATTTATCTCGTTTTCAAGATTTTTTATCCTCTCTTCAGTTGTAGTTACCCAGTCAATGGGGATGCTTGGAATTCCCGAGCTAGATCCTTGAGCCAGGACATGGCAAGAAAACAAAAACAACCAAGAAAAAAGCAGCACTTTATTTTTCATATCAATTTCCTGTTTATCGTTGAGTCAAAACCAATCATTCTGATTGTGTGCTAAGTTGCACACAGTACGAATGATACCACTACTCAAATCCCCAACCGATCCAACGTCTCCTGCATGGGTTCGCCCTGTTGCGTCCAACCCCGGATCTCGTAGTATTCGGGCAGCATCTTATCCAATCCGCTGACCTTGCCCTTGGCGGGGCCGGTGTTGGCGGAGGTTTCGAGCACCCGTTTCGGCAGGGTGTCGTCGGCGGCGCTAAAACCGGCCTGGAGGTTGAACCTGCGTTCGAGATTCCAGATGCGTTCCCCGGTTTCGAATAGCTTTTCGACGGTCCAGTCGCCCTCGCAGGCGGCGTCGATTTGGGGCTGGATGTCGTCCATGCTCCAGGCGAAGGTGGTGAACAGGCAAAGGCCGGAGGAATCCACTGCGGCGGTGATATCCTGGAATGCCTTGACGAGGGCCGGCTTGCCTTCGGTGACCAGGGGGTCTGTTTTTTCGGGGATGCCGAGCACCTCGGAGGAGACGGTGTAGCTGCGCAGGTGGCAGGCGCCGCGGTTGCTGGTGGCGTAGGTGAGCCCCATGCCCTGGATGCCCCTGGCGTCGTAGGCGGGGAATTCCTGTCCCTTGACGGTCATGGAGAGTTCGGGGCGCTTGTACTTTTCGCACAGGCGCTTGGAGCCAAGACCGATCTCCTTGCCGAAGTCCTCTCCCTTGCCGGTCTGTTCGGCGATCTTGCACAGCGCCTCGGCGTTGCCGAAGCGGAGATCGATACCACCGGTGTCTTCCTTGGTAATGGCACCCTCTTCGAAGAGTTCCATGGCCGCGGCCACCGTAGCACCGAAGGAGATGGAATCCATGCCGTATTCGTTGCAGAGATAGTTGGCGTAGGTAAGGGCATCGAGATCATCGACGCCCGTGTCGCCTCCCAGCGCCCAAGCGGCCTCGTATTCCAGACCACCCGAGGCGCCCCAATATTTGGGGCTGGTCTTGACGGAGAAATGTTCCTTGTCGATCCGGGAGAGCCGACCACAGGCGATGGTGCAACCGAAGCAGGCGGCATTGGCGACCAGGTTGGGCTTGCCATCGGTTGGCCGGGGTTCCCGCATGGCCTCGCCGGAGATCTTGCTCGCCCCCTCGAATTGCACCTCGCGCCAGTTTCGGGTCGGCAACGCCCCCATCTCATTGATGACATTCATCAACACCTGGGTACCGTAGGTGGGCAACCCCTGACCGGTCACGGCATTTTCGGCGAGGACTTTCTTGCCGGTGTCGATGGCCTGCATGAATTTTTTCGGGTCTCGGATATTGCCGACGCCCTTGGTGCCGCGCACGGCCACGGCTTTCAAGTTCTTGCTGCCCATGACGGTGCCGACGCCGGAGCGGCCTGCGGCGCGGTGGAGATCATTGACGATGCAGGCGAAAAGACAGCCGCTTTCCGCCGATTGCCCGATGGCGGCGACGCGGAGCCACGGGTCCTGGTGCTTTTTGTGCAGTAATTCATCGGTTTCCCATACCGATTTACCCCATAGAAAATCGGCGGGCAGCAATTCCGCCCGGTCGTTTTCCACGTGAAGGTACACGGGCTTCGGGGCCTTGCCTTCGAAGATGAACATGTCCCAACCGGCGTTTTTCATCTCGGCGCCAATGAAGCCACCGGAGTTGGAGCAGGCAACAGTGCCGGTCAATGGCCCTTTGGTAACCACCGAATAGCGTCCCCCCGTGGAGGCCATGGTGCCCGTCAATGGCCCGGTGGTCATGATGAGCTTGTTTTCCGGAGATAGCGGATCGACGGTGGGACGAACCTCTTCGACGAGGTATTTGGTAGCGAGCCCCCGCTGTCCCAGGTATTGCATTGCCCATTCCATGTCGAGTGGTTCCGTGATGCAAGTGCCCTTCGTGAGATCAACACGTAAAATCTTTTTTTGCCATGCCATTATCTTTCCCCTTACGTTCAGGTCGTACTACGCACGCGAGGTTTACCTCGAGGTTTCATTGCAAGAAACCAGGATTGGCCTCGAAGTGCTTAATACACATACCGGTTCCCGAACTCGTGGTATCGGCCTTCGCGATGTTTGCGGTACCCATCGAGGCGCCGATTGTTCGGTGCCGAAAATTACCATCACGGCGTGTCGGAACCGATAGTAACATACTGATTCAACAATAATTTATCTATTTCCCGCTCAGCTTCGCACATGAGTCGCCATTTTACGAAACACCAATTTTGCTTTACCGATGCCGAATCATACCTTGTCGATTCGAGGTGAAGCTTCGCTAGAGACTCATGATCGGAAATCGTCGCCGCAGCGCCAGCCGACAAGCGCTAATCGACATTGGCGAGGCTCCTTTCAGCCGAAGTCCGCATTCGTTCGAAACCCGCCCACTCCGGATCGAGATAACCGATGGCCCCCGTGGGACACGCCTTGGCGCATTCGGGTTCTCCACCACAAAGGTCGCACTTGGTGACCTTGCCGGTATCCCGATTGTAATTCACGGTCCCGAACGGACACGCAATCGTACACACCTTGCAACCGACGCATTGCGACTCTATTACAACCTTGGCGCCTGTATTCCGATCCACTTGGATGGCATCCACGGGGCACGCATACATGCACCAGGCCTCATTGCACTGGGTGCAGGTAAATGGTGCGAACTTCCCTTCATTGTGAAAGACGAAAACCTTGATGCGTGATTTCGCCGGGTTGAAGACCCCCTCTTTGGTCAAAGAACAGGCCATCTCGCACTGCAGGCAACCGGTGCATTTCTGGGGTTGGATGTGCAAGAAACGTTGCATAGTTCAATCCTCCTTACCAGGCGTGGAAAATTCATTGAGATTGTGTAATGAGTATCGCCGCTTGAAATACCAAATGCAAAAACCATCCGGCGATAAAGATGTCGATTATTTCGTTTATTTCCCGCTCGGCTTCGCAGATGCATCGAGTTTTGCAGAACGCCAATTTTGCTTTACCGATGCCGAATCATGCTTTGTGGGTTCAAGCACAAGCTTCGCTAGGAATAGCACCCCGAATCCGCGACCTTGGCCTGGAACTTGTCGAGGCCGGCCGTAGTCGTGGTTCGATACTTGTCACCATAGCCACGCGGCGTAATCATCAGCCCTTTTTCCAGATAAGTCGAACTGTTTCCTACCAATACCGTGGACAACATACCAATTTTGTGCTCGAGCATTTCGTTCAATGTGGTTATCCGGATATCTTGCTGTTTACGATAGGCGGCCCTGACGATGGCGACAGGCGTATCGGATTCGCGGTACCGCAGCAGGATATCACGGGCATCCACGATCTGGTGGGTGCGGTGACCACTCTTGGGATTATAGAGCGCGATGACGAAATCACCATGGGCCGCGGCCTCCAGCCGTCGGACGATGACCGACCAGGGCGTTAGCAAGTCGGACAGGGAAATGGCACAGAAATCATGCCCGAGGGGGGCACCCACCAGGGCAGCACACGTCGACAACGCGGTGCTGCCGGGTATTACCTCCACCTCGAAGCCACTATCGGGCGTCCAGCCCGATTGCAGCAATACTTCGTAGGTTGGACTCGCCATGCCATAGATGCCGATATCGCCCGATGAGATCAGCGCCACCACCTTGCCTTGGCGAGCCTGTTCACAGGCCTCATTACAGCGATCCAGCTCTTGTCTCATACCCTTTCGGATTATTTCCTTGCCATCCAGGAGGTCTTGAATCAGCTTGAGATAAGTCGAATAACCGATGATTACATCGGCCTCTCCGATGGCCTCGCGGGCACGCAGCGTCATGTACTTCCCAGCGCTCGGACCGAGGCCGACCAGCAGAATTTTCCCTTTACTCAATTGCCTAATCCCACGATCGATACCGTGACATTCCTGTGGTCATCACCACGATATTTCTGTTTCTCCAGAATCAGGTTCCCATTGCCACCGGCAGCCAGCATGGCCGCTGCCTCGGAAACCGCGGGGGTCCCCATATGCCTGAGCACGGTCTCCGAAGGATTGGGGACCTTCACCTCCGCCAGTTGCACGGCGGAATAAAAATATATTTGCCAGCCACGCTGGGCAGACAGTGCCAGCAGGGCCGGTTCATCACGCTTGCCATCGATGGTCGCCAGCGCTGCCACAGCATCACGTCTCCGCCCCGCAAGGGCCAATGCCCGATCGATGGCCACCTCCAGGGTCCGTTGCGAGGTACCGCGGTCGCAGCCGATGCCGATGATGATTTCACCACGTGACATCATGGACGATAAACCACCAGTTGCTCGGGCAATCGCCGCCATAGAGACTCGTCGATCTCCCTGTCGGTAACCCATAACACCGCCCTGAACCGATCGAAATCCAGATCCTCGATACGATCGAACAAATGGATGTTGCTCGGCAGGGGTGTCGGGTATGGCCACCATTCCCGGCTTCCAGCCTCTTGCACGAAGGCGACAGGTTCACCATTGACCACATGGGCCGAAACACGGGTGATATTGGACTTCGACGCTTCCACCTGCCAACCCAGCTCGCGACCCAGGATATCCACGGAAATGGTCCCACCCACATCGGAAGCGGTAGTAATAACGGCCGTGGCATCCAGCAGTTCGGCTACCTGCCGCGCGAAATCATTGGCCCCGCCCACATGCCCGGAGACCACGGGAATAACGAATCGCCCGGCATCGTCCACAGCCAAAACAGCGGGATCTTCATGTTTGGAGACGAGATGTGGTGCAATCAATCGCACCACGGCACCCAGCGACAAAAAGAACACGATTCGGTCGTGGCGGGAAAACAGCATCGCCATCCGTTCGCGCAACGCGCCATCATAGGATTCCACCCCATTGACGAGGCCATCCGTCACCGTCCTGAATTTATCCGCTACCAGCAAGGTGGCATGCGGCATGTGCAGCGCTAGGCCACGTGCCCGAAAGGCACCGCCCCTGGTAACGGCCACCAGCACCACGCGACAGTTTGCAACCTTGTTCAAAACAACCTCATCGATGCCCCAACACCTGCGAAGCTCCGCCTGCGAAGCCGAGCGGGGAATGAACAAACCGAAGCTTCGCCAGGAGACCACCTTCATTATCATGAAGAAATAAGCGTTTTACAAAACTCGACCTTTTGGTTCCGGCCTTGTCGCGCCGGGAATCCAGTCGACCCGTTCGTTCGCCGCGACAAAAGCCGCGCTATCTTTTCCGACAACCACGAATCATCTTGCCACGCTCCCTTTGCGGATTCTTCACCAGCAATAACGAGAGATAGTGAACCGTGACACCACGCAGCGAAGCTACATCGCGAACGATCCGCTCATCCGAGGCACCGATCTTCTCGATGAAAGCGCTGTGTTGCAACAGGCCGCGTCGCGTTAGCAGGTCGATGATATCATCGAGCAGGGGTTTCACCTTGAGCAGCACCAGGGTATCGAAACTATCCAGCAGTTCATCGATGGTAGGGATTCCATAACTGGCGGGCACCACGGCCATGGTATCGTCCGTATCCGCCAGGGATATGTTCAATCGCGCTGCCGCGGCATGAAAAGAGGAAACCCCGGCCACTGTCTCCACCCGTACCTTCTCGTCCAGCGAAGCCACGGTGCGCGCCAGCGGACCGAATGTGGAATAGGTAGAGGCATCCCCTTCCACCAGAAACAGTACATCGGTGCCCTCATGCAATATCGCCAGTACGGTTTCGGCTGCCCGCAACCAGGATCGGGTCAGAATTTCCACGTCATGCGTCATGGGAAAGACCAGGGCCCGATGCCCCCTGGGTGGACCAAGACCCGCCGCGCTGGTAATACCCAAGGCGTAACTCGGGCTTTTTTCCGTTCGAATCGGATACGTCCACCAGGCATCGCTTTGCAGCAACGCCCAGGCGCGGCGAGTGATCAATCCGGGATCGCCAGGACCGAGCGATACGCCGTATAAGGTACCAGGATCATTCATCGGCGATTTCCCCTCTCAATCGGACACTATCTACCTTGAGGTGCGTTTTATTCCAAGTGCATTCCTGAATTCAACCCCCCCGGAATTCAACCTCTAGCCGAAGCTTCGCCTCGAACCGACGAAGCATGACCCGGCATCGGTACAGCAAAATTGCTGTTCTATAACATGGTGTTCTGTAAAACTCGACCCGTTTGCGAAGCTGAGCGGAAAATCAAGAACAGGCTAGCGCTTCGCGCCAAGACCGGAAGGGGGCAGGTCCCGATGCGCACACCGGTTCTCCCGGAATCCTTAGTTTTTCCGACACCTCGAAATAACGTCAACTCGTAACTCCCCGGGAAAACTCTCGGGGTGGATTATTGCGAGGGATTGCTCGCACAAACGATCCACACCGGGTTCTCCGCCGCCAGGCGGTGCATATCCAGGATAGACCGACTACGAGACACGTTCAGCTGCGTAACGTCCCATGCCATCCCGATCTCTTTCAATACCCCGATGGCCGTCGCAAGATTTTCCAAGGTAACGAAATTCATCACCATCCGGCCAGCCGTTCCCAGACGTCCCATGCACAAGCGAATCAACGCCGCCAGATCGCCGCCGGAACCACCGAGGAACACGGCATCGGGATCGGGCCAGTCGTCGAGGCCAGTCGGCGCCTTGCCATGGGTCAGCGTATAGTTCCTGATGCGCAATTGCCGGCAATTATGACGGATGTTGGCGCAATCCTCTCCATCCTTCTCCATGGCATAGACATGGCCGTCACGACAAAGACGCGCCGCTTCCAGACCCACGGATCCGGAACCCGCGCCGATATCCCACACGATACTGTCCATGCGCAGCTGCAAGCGAGCCAGGGATACCACGCGCACCTCCCGTTTCGTGATCAACCCTTTATCTATCCGTTGTTGCCGATACGAATCATCCGCAAGGCCAAACAGGACCTCGCGGCGACGTGGCGCATCGCGCCACAAAAGCAGCATATTGGGATCGGCAAAACGCCGCCCGGCGGCATCTCGAATGCTGCAATCGGCGATGACGCGCTCATCCTCGCGCAGCAGACGCTCGGCCACCGCCAGGTGGAAATCATCGAAACCCTCCTCCAGCAACAGTCGCGCAATGCGATCCGGGCCGTTATCCGGGCTGGTGTAGACCGCCAGGCGGTCGTGCCGTTCCAATGCTCGCAGTAACGGATACAAACCATGTTCCGGCCCCGCCCCACGGCACCACTCGCCGGTATCCGGGCCATGGACGGATAGAATACGCATCTCCTGCCAGGGAATCCCGATGCGGGCACAGGCCAACTGCACCAAGGACACGTTCGGCAGGACCTCGCAGGCCTCGATGCAAAGGTGCGCCTCGAGGAAACCCGCGATGCCATGGCAAAGCGGATCGCCCGTCGCCAACACCACGACGCGCTCCCCCCGGGACTGCGCGCCACGAATCCAATCCGGCACGTCGCCAAGCCGGCCAGTGAGATCCCGCGTCTCGGCGGTAGCGGCCAGTTCGCCAGCAAACAACGCCAGCGCGCGCGTGCCCCCGATGACCAGATCCGCCCGGCGCACATGGGCCAAGACCTGGGGCGCGAGGCCCTCGGCACCATTATCCAGGACACCGATGATGCGGCATGGGTTGGGGTGGGGGTTCGATATTTTCATGGACATCACCAGTCGGTGAACCTCCTCTAGAAACGCCAGTCCTCGCGCTCCATGAAACCTTCGAGATTGGTCGAATAGACCTTGAAGTGTTCACAGACGTTGGGAATCTTCGCGGCGTTGTCGCGCTTGGTTTCGCTGGTGACGACACAAGAATTTTCCAGGCATTTCGCGAGCGCGATAACGAACGGATCGGCAACCGGCTTTCCTTGCAAGGTTTTTTGTTTGCTAATCAAAGCCCTAAAATGATTGATTTCTAATATTTTTTTGACAACATCAAGTTGTTCGGTGGTTGGTGTACCGAACACTTCCCGGTTTGCCTTGCACCAATTGGACAATGCATCCTCCTGTCCTTCCAACTCGTTGTAGACCTCTCGGGTCGATGTGATTCGGCCCCCTGCTACCATCTCGTGGAACTGCTCCCACAGGGAAGGGAACCGCTTTGGATAATAGTGGCGAAAGAGGAGAATGAAGGGACCGGTGTCGAATACATAAGTCGTCATGCCCGCGCTCCCCGCTCGAACAACCATTCCTCCATCCCTGGCACGTTTTTCGTCTTTACATCCAGGTAATCGGCGACTTGACCCACCGAAATACGTCCCCGATGGTAATGGTTAAACACGGTTTCGATATATCGTTCGCCAAGATAGATGCCTTTGGTTCGATAATAATTACCGCCCCCACGGTCGCCCCCCTTACGTTCATCCCGCCATTGTCGGGCCTTCCGTTCGTAATACTCTCGTCCCACCCTTCCCTGATCCAGTAGCCGCCGCAGGATAGTTTCACGGCTTACCCAGTACCGTCTCTCCAGATTTTCGATAGCATGGTCATCGATGATCACTCCGGAAGAATGTATCTGGAAATCTCGGGTAGGCACCAGAAACTCGGCAGCGAATCGATTACAAAGTATCTCGATGCGTTTATCGTCGCCCGTCAAATGCTCGATATAGTCATCCTGTCGGGTGTCGACACCACCAGTGTGCATCAACAGATGCGCCAATTCGTGGAATAGGGTAAAAATCTGGCGCGACTTGGGTTTGTTATTGTTGACGTAGATGACCGGGAATTCTCGATGGTACAGGCAAAAACCGGAAAACGGGCTGTCACCTGCATTTGGTTTCTTTTTTCCCTGCGGATTGAAAGAATCCTTGAACACGAAGACGCCACATTCTTCCAGGGCATTGCGCCAGTGCTCCAGCGCATCATCGGTTCCTCGCCAGTCCTGTTGCTCGGAAAGCTCAATACCGAGATAGTCACGCACCTCCTCGGCCATACGGTCAGCAGCGATAGAAGGCGAGAAATCGAGATCGTGCAAAATTCCACGGGTTGCCGGGTTTGCGCCGTCGTGCAACTCGGCAAGATTCAGCTGCAACACCGTTGCCTTGCGAAGCAGAAAATGCATCCGCGAGGGAATGCGCTGCAATTGGTACTCGGGCAGGGTGCGAAAGGATTGCTCGATTGTTCCCTCTTCCGGGGGGTGAGGGAAAAAGAAGAGCGCTAGGGGGCGCTTGTAGATTTTGTACGCCAGGGTCTCCAACTGAACATAGCTCGGAAAAGCCCTGCCGCGTTCCCAGTCCTCGATTTCCTGAACACCCCGCTTCATGCGCGTGGCGACTTCTTCCAGCGAGAGATTCATACTGACGCGCGCCCATCGGAGTACCTCGGAGTTAACGGGAACAGATTCTTTCACACCCTATACCTCGCGCAAACAAGCCGTGCCAACTACCCTCAAGATTATAGTGAACTATACGTTGTCCGTTGCAACGAGCGAAGGCGATCAAAACGACATCGCCTCCGCAATCCTGCCGCCATCGAAATCGCACACCAACACCCGCAACGTGAATTTCCCCGCATAGCGTCTCCCAATCGTCTCTACCACGCGCGCCGCCAGTGCCCGATGGAACGCCTGCCCCAACCCGATCGCTGCCATGCGTTCTCCGGCATAACGGGCCGTTTCGGCCTTGCCGATATCATCGCAAACGGCAGGGGGCGCACCCACCGCGGCGGCGATCTGCGCCAATAGCCTCATATCCACGGGATTGCGCCGGGCATGGGTAATGGTCTCCCCCTGGGCCATCTTGGCAAGCTTGCCTACCATAGCGCCGATCACCACATGGGGGATGCCTTCCTTGACCACCGATTCCAGTGCATAACGCAGAAAATCCCCCATCTGTACGAAACAGACCGGGGCGAGATGGGGCAGCTCCCCCATGATGAATCTTTCGGTACGCCCCCCGGTGGTGAGCACGATGGTATCCCGGCCTTGAGCCGCTGCCACCTGGATACCCTGGATGACGCTGGCGCGGAAAGCGGCCGTGGACCAGGGACGAACGATGCCCGTGGTACCGAGGATGGAGATGCCACCGAGGATACCCAACCGGGCGTTGAGGGTCTTTGCGGCCATTTCCCGACCACCGGGAACGGAGATGGTAACCTCCAGCCCATATCGATCCAAAAGCGATCCGGCGGCAAGGCGCACGTTGTCCTCGATATTGCGCCGGGGTACCGGATTGATGGCCGGTCCCCCGACTTCCAGGCCCAGACCCGGCATCGTCACTGTGCCCACGCCTTCGCCTCCCCGAATTCGCAACTCGCCAGGTAGATTGGGCAACCGGCGCACCTCGGCGGTGAGATGCGCGCCATGGGTGCAATCGGGGTCATCGCCCGCGTCCTTGACCACCACCGCGCGGGCATGATGTTCCCCATGGCGGTGGCCGGTCGCAGAATCGGTTGCAGCACCGATTACGGAGAAACGTACCCGTTGCCCGTTGGGCAACAGGCATTCCACGCTGTCCGGTACCTCGCCACCGATCAGTCCCCGGACGGCGGCGCGAGCGGCAGCAGCGGAGCAGGCACCAGTGGTAAAGCCCGTGCGCAACATTACACCACCTTCAGCAGGGCAAGCCCGTCCACGGCAGGCTCCGGCTTCCCTGGACCGGCAAGGGCGCAATGGAGATCACCCGTGGTTGGCTTCCATGGTGTGGTAATTTCCATGCCCATAGGTCTCCCATCCCCTAACCCGGCAAAGCCGGAACCGAAATTCCATCGCATGGAGGACATGTTAGCGCTTCGCGCCAAGACTGAAGCGGGGT
>CAZSVE010000029.1:0-33091 GCA_964610175.1 uncultured Thiotrichales bacterium | reverse complement strand
ACCGTTTATGACTGAGCCGACGGTGCCTGCGGCTCACACTAGCGCTTCGCGCCAGAACCCGAACGGGATGGGCTCGGATTTAGGCACCGGGTTTTCCAGAATTTTTGTGTTTCCGATACGTAAATCCCAGGCCCCACTGGGCTACACGAACCCGACTAATTTGTTTATTTCTGGCTCATCGCTGATCAGTCGAGTTTTACAAAACAATGCTTTTGCTTTGACCGATACCGAATCATGCTTCATCGGCTCGAAGGGAAGCCTCGCTGGAGCACACGACCCGCAACCCCATCCTCGAACCATCATGAACCAGTTCTTTCGTCTCCAGGAAAACAACACCGATGTAAAGACCGAGGTCATCGCCGGTATCACCACCTTCATGACCATGGCCTATATTCTTGCCGTAAACCCCGGCATATTGAGCGCCACGGGCATGGACAAGAATGCCCTCTTCACGGCAACCGCGCTCTCGGGTGCTGTGGCCACCCTGGCCATGGGGTTCCTCGCCAGGCTCCCCTTCGCCCTGGCCCCGGGCATGGGCCTGAATGCCTTTTTTGCCTTCACCGTGGTCCTCGGCATGGGGTACAGCTGGCAGTTCGCCCTCACCGCCATTTTCCTCGAGGGGATCATCTTCCTCATTCTCACCGTCCTGAATATCCGGGAACTCATCGTAAACACCATCCCGCTGGCCATGAAACATGCCATTTCCGCCGGCATCGGTCTCTTTATCGCCTTCGTCGGCCTGCAAAACGCCGGGATCATCGTCGACAACGACGCCGTCCTGGTGGGTCTCGGCGACATCACCCCCGCCGCGCTCGTCGCCCTTGTCGGCATCATCATTACCGGGGCGCTTCTGGCCGCCAGGATAAAGGGCGCCCTGTTGATCGGTATTTTTGCCGCGACCATCCTCGGCATTCCCGCCGGTATCACCTCCCTTCCCGACGGCGCACCCATCGGCGCCCCACCGTCCCTGGCGCCCATCTTCTGGCAGTTCGACTTTTCCCAGGTCTTCACCATGGACATGGCCATCGTGCTCTTGACCTTTCTGTTCGTGGACCTGTTCGACACCGTCGGTACCCTGGTGGGCGTCTCCGCCAAGGCCGGAATGCTCGACCACAAGGGCAATGTCCCCCGCGCCAAACCGGCCCTCCTCAGTGATGCCATCGGCACCACCTTCGGCGCCATGGTGGGCACCAGCACGGTGACCACCTATGTGGAAAGCGCCTCGGGTGTCGCTGAGGGTGGACGGACCGGCCTGACGGCACTCACCGTGGCCGCGCTGTTCCTTGTCTCCCTGTTTTTCGCGCCCCTTTTCACCATGATTCCGAGCGCCGCCACCGCCCCGGCCCTGGTCCTGGTGGGCCTCTTCATGCTGTCGCCCATCCAAAACATCGACCTTACCGACTTCACCGAATCCATCCCGGTATTCCTTACCATTCTCATCATCCCCTTGACGTACAGCATCGCCGAGGGCATCGCCTTCGGGATTCTGTCCTTCGTGCTATTGAAATTGCTGACCGGGAGGGGGAAAGAGGTCTCTCTGGTCATGTACGTTCTGGCGCTGATATTCGTGGTGAGGTTTTTCGTGTGATGGCCCCGGTGTGATGGCCTTGGCAAGGTGGCGAAAAATGCAATTTTTCAACAATCCGTTGGGGATGGAGCCAAAAGAAGGCTATCCTTACTGAACTGGGGTTTGGACATACAACAAATCCCTCTCCCGCTTGGTCATCGATGTCTCGAAGCAATGCGCGAAGGTGGATAGCTGATCGCTATATTTGCGATACGCTGTGTTGTAAAAATGTCTCAGGACAAATCCGATGAAGTGATAGGGGGTCAGGGGCGCGCTGACGGGAATCCGGCAATTTTGGTACTGGCCCAGGGTGAGGTGTGATTTCGGATGATCCCCCTCGACGGCGACCTTCTCTCTGCCATCGAAATCGAAGCGAAGCGGAAACGGCACGATGTTTCTCATGATGACGTCGGCATAGATCCCGTCTTCGAGATAGACCTCCGGGTTGTTTTGAAACTCTTCCAGAAACGGGGAAGGAAAGAAGGCCAGCCGGTGTTTTTCGATGCGATGGTCCCGGAAGCGATATCCCATCTGTATCAGGGCCCCGTCCAACATGCGCAGATTGTAGCTCCGGGTCCGTTCCAGCTCCGCGTAGATATCGTGGTAGGGGATGTTTTTGAGGGCGTGGGCGACATCGCCCTTGCCGCCGGTGCCGACCTCGCGAAGGCCCTGCCCCAAATCGCGCAAGGCGGGAAAGTTTTGATCACCGCACAGACTCAGCTTCACCAGATCGGCGGTGAGTTTTTCTATTTGCTGGCGGATCTGCTCGGGACCCGGACTCATGCCACCTCCCCGTTCAAGAGGCGTATGAGACGGCTACGCTGATCCGCGTCCAGGTCTTCCGGTCGCACAATCCCCTTCTCCAATTCCTTGACAAGTTGCGCGATATTTCCCTGTGTCTTTCTCACCTTGTGAAGTTCCGCCCCGGTCATATCCCGGTTCACAATGGTCAGCTTCTTTCTTTCCTCCTCGGTGGGATAGCGGAAACGAAGACGGAAATCATTGTTCTTTACGGATTCGAATTCCCGCCTCAATGCCTGCATGTCTTTTCCCACGCCGAGGACGCGGACCCAGGCCTTGCTCCGGGTGATGGCGGTAAAGAGACGATTCCTGACACCCGCCACATTTCCAAAAGCACCGTAACAGTCCTGGGCGTTGAGGATATAGACCATGCCGGCCTCGTTGCCCTTTGCTCGGTAAATGCCGGTGAAGGCCACGGACTTGCCGTCGGCGTCAAAGAAAATATCCTGGGAGCTATCGATCCCGGCGAGATGGGAATTGATGCCATGCTCGAAGAGCAGTTGCCGAATAGGACCGACAACCTTCCGCGTAGTCAGTGGCTCGGGATTGATGACGACGATGTCGTCCGGTCGAAGTTCGTCCTGTTCCAGGTTGTGTTTGATGGCGTCTACGACCCACCGCGCCTGTTCCTCCGGTGAATTGAACCATCCGAACTGAAGCAGATCCTCGACGGGCGAGTGGTCATCGAGAAATTTGGGGCTGCTGTCGGGCGTTCTGGCAAGCGTGACTTCATGGCCGTCGGCCAATTCCCCATCGACAGCCTCATAACCCACCTCGCGCCAGAGTTCGGCGCGGTCGAAGATCTGCACCAATCCCATACCGGTTCTTTCATCCGGGGTTCTGTAAACGCCGAAACCCAGGGCATGGGCCGTGGCAAGCACCGGACGGGAATTCCGGTAGCATTTTTCCAGGATCACGTCCTGCCGGGGACTGCCAGTCCGGTTCGGTTCGAACCGAACCCTCGGCGAACCATTCGGGTTTCTGCCGAAGATCTCCTCGGGCGGTGGCAGCGGTTGGGAATTGAGGTTTTGCAGTTCGTCATAGGCATACACCAGCCGCTTTCCCGGCTTGAGCATTTCATAGCACAGCCGCAGGAAGGAAGGCGGAAAGTCTTGGGCCTCGTCGATGAGAATGGCGTCGTAGATTCCGGATGGCCGAGTACATGCACCAAGCGCCCTTTGACAGGCGCCATCAAGTTCCTTTCCCTGACCGAAGGTTCGTTTCGCGGAACCGAAATCGTGATATTCCACGCCATGGGTCCGGCAAAAGCTATAGTAGAGCCCATCCCGATCTCCACCACCGGGCGCGCCCCAAGCGTGAATCACCTTTAGATTTTCCCAATCCGGTTCCTCGTTGCTCTGTTCGATGGCAAAGGTATTGATGAATTGCCGGAACTGCCCCTTCAGGGATCGGGTGTTGAAGGTGACGGCGATCCGCCACTCCGGATGCTGGGCATGGAGATAGGCCGCCTTGAGCGCCAGGACGATGGTCTTCCCGGAACCGGCCAGGCCACGGATGCGTTGCACACCCTCCACCGTCTCGATAACGGCCTTTGCTTGTTGGTTGTCCAGGTTCGCGATGGACTCTTCCAAGCGTTTCAGTTTGGCTCCGCGTGAATTGGGATTTTGAACCTCCCGTTTTTTGCGGCCTTTCCGGATCGTGGAGATGGCCTGAATGACCGATACCAATTCCTTGAAGCTGCTTGGATTATCCCATTTGCGGGTATTCAGCCATGCGTCCAGATTTTTCTCATTGCAAAGCGGGTGTTCTTCATCGGATAGCTCGGTGACATCGTTGCGGGCAGGGGCGAAGGTCACAGGATGGATGGGTACTTGTAGGTTCCGACCCTTCATCAAAGCCTTGTGCGCTCTAAGCTTCGATTCTAGCTTGTTATAGCTGTCGTCCTGGGCATCTTGAAAGCCATCTACACCTCTGCCTTCGATTAGATTGAAAACCACCAGGCCTTTGCTTTCCGAGACTAACAGCGCATCGATAGAATACGGCCCTTCGGCAGTTCCGATAATCGGATAGCCAATGTACAAAGAGCCGTCATACCGGTTATGGCAAGTAAAGAAATCAGTCAATTGTCGTGAAGAAACCGGCTTCTTTGTCGTGCCTTGTATAATCGTTACCATCACCACAACTTCCTTCGTTGTAAAAAAATCATCTATATCGGCAAAAACAGCCTCGATTTAGGCGTTTTTTTGTCAAAATTTCGATCGAAAATGGTTGTTCCATAGCTCGAAGATAAATATGCCAGTCACGCAAGGCTCTCCTTATATCCGATTCTCGAATGGGCAAAAAAATGGAACTGTCCGGTATCGGCTTGGTGCTATCTCTTTTGGCATTTCGGTTCAATCGACGTCTCCGAATCTGCATCTCCAATCGGCATCACGAGGCATTGCCATCGAGCAAACGCAGTGCCTGTTTCAAGGCATCGATACGCCGTGTATGGCGATGCCCATGGGCGACATGGTCGAGGACCTGGTGTTTTTCCAACATGGCCATGACCGCCTTCGGAGCGCCCACCATGAACACGTGGCGACCCGCCCCCTCGGCATGGAAGATCATGTCTTCGATGGCGCGCGAGGCGGTGTAATCGATGATGGGCACGTTACTCAGATCGAGCACCAGTGCATCGTATCGATGAAATGTGGTGAACTGGCGAACCATTCCCTTGGCGGAGCTGAAGCTCATGGGTCCGCCGAAATGGAATAACAAGATGCGCCCGCGGGCTGCCTTCATGATATGGGTCTCCTCGTCACTCAAGGACTCTTCCCCGGACGGATCGGTAATGGCGGTGATGCTGGCGAGCTGTAGATCGGTCATGCGTTTCATGAATACCAGGCTCGCCATGATGATGCCGATGGCCACGGCCGTGATGAGATCCACGAACACGGTAACCGATAAAACCGTGAACATGATGATGACGCCGGCCTTGGGCGCGCGATGGAGGCGTTTCAGATAGTCCCAATCGATGATGTCCGTACCCACCTTGATGAGAATCCCCGCCAACACGGCATGAGGGATGTCTCTGGCGAACACCCCCGCGCCGAGCACGATGGCCAACAGCACCATGGCGTGCAGCGCGCCGGAAATGGGTGTCCCTCCCCCGGCGCGGATGTTGACCACGGTGCGCATGGTGGCCCCGGCTCCCGGCAGGCCTCCGAAAAGGCCCGCCACCATGTTGCCGATGCCTTGGCCTATCAACTCGCGATCCGAGTCGTGATGGCTTCTGGTCATGTTGTCGGCCACCAGGGAAGTCAACAATGAATCGATGGAACCGAGGACCGCCAGGATCGATGCAGACTTCACCATGTCCGCCAACAGGGTAAGTTCGAAGGCCGGTAGCCTTGGCGTCGGCAGGCCGGTGGGGATGTCTCCCAAGGTCGTGGCACGACCCTCCGCGAAAAACATCAGCAAGGCCAGGGTACCGACGATGAGGGCGATAAGGGGTGCGGGCAGAACGCGATTGATGGATTTCGGCGTGAGATAGACGATTCCGAGGGTGACGAGGCCCAGGATCAGGGCATCCATGACGGGATTGGCCATGATTTTCGGCAATGCCTCCATGGATGCCAATGGACCGGCCTCGGCTGCGTGACCCAATAACGGCCCGATCTGCAGCAGGATGATGATCACCCCGATACCGCTCATGAAGCCCGAGATCACCGGGACCGGTACCAGGTTGATATAACGCCCGATGCCCAGAAGGCCGAATGCGACCTGGAAGGCCCCGCCCATGACCACCACCGTAAAGGCCAGTGCGGCGCTCGCCATGGGATCACCGGGATACAGTGCGGTGTATTGGGTGAAAATGGCCGCCATGACCACGGTCATGGGACCGGTAGGACCGGAGATCTGCGCCGGTGTGCCGCCGAAGATGGCGGCAAAGAAACCGACGAAGATGGCGCCATACAGGCCGGCAATGGGGCCCGCCCCGGAAGATACCCCGAAGGCCAGCGCCAGCGGCAGGGCCACCACGGCGGCGGTCAGGCCCCCGTGGAGATCGCCGCGAAGATTGTCGAAGTGAAGACCGTGGATCATCGAGATGCTCCTGTCGCCCGTCCCCGGGCGCCAACCTGCCAGCGCCTTGTACTTCACTTAAGAACTATTCGGCTAAAAACCGCTTGATCGAATCGGCAGCCTTGGCAATGGAGACGAAGCCGTCTGCGTGGCCCAATTTTCCCTCGAGTTTCACGGTTTCGACACGTGTGCCATCCGCTTCGATGAGCGATTTTGTCCGCAATACCTGTTCCGGGAAGAAGATGAGATCATCCGGTGCGTAGATCAAAAGCACGGGTGCATCGATGGCAGCGAGCCCCTTTTCCAGCGAGGTGCCGTGGCCGGCGATGAAATTCTGGCAGGCCTTGGCGAGGTAGAGGAAATGGTTGGCGTCGCCTTTCGCGGCTTGTCCGCGCGCGGCGGAATCGAGTTTTACCTCGATTTTGTACCGGTTTTCGAATGCCGCCGCCGGGTCCTTGTCGCTATTGGCCCAGGTACGACCATAGGATTCATTGGCCCATTCCCAATGTCTGGCGTTCACGGTCAATATTTTATAGGCGAGCTGGAGGCCGTCCATGGGTGGTTCCGAGTCGTAGTAGTCTCCGCCGTTCCATTTGGGATCGAGCCTGATCGGTGCCCCCCAAACATCGAAGATGGCAATCTGATAGGCGTTGGCCAAACCCATGCCGATGACCGGCATCACCCGCTCCACCATATCGGGGTAGGCGCTGGCCCACTCGATTGCCTGCAACGACCCCATGGAGGGCCCCGCCACCGCATGGAGGGTCGAAATACCCAGACTTTCGACGAGCGCCTTTTGGACGTTCACGAAATCCCGAATAGTCACCAGCGGAAAATCCATGCCGTAGGGTTTCCCGGTTGCCGGGTCGACGGTAGCCGGCCCCGTGGTGATGACGTTCGGGTCGTTGACATTGAAGTTCACCAGCGTATCCGAAGAGATAACGAAATATTTATCGGTATCTATCGGTTTGCCCGAGCCGATAATCGAATCCCAATAGCCGGGACGTCTGTCATCGGGCGAGTAACGTCCCGCGGCATGACTGGTACCGTCATAGTAGTGGGTAATCAGAATGGCGTTGTCCCTGGCCTCGTCGAGAACGCCATAGCTCTCCCAACCGACCCGAAGCTTCTCGATGGTCTTGCCGCCCACCGTCGTATAGCTCGGCATTTCAAAAAGCCTTTTTTTCACGATATCGTCGAACGAGAACGCCGAACCGCTGGTGGCGAGCCCGATGGCGATCGCCGTAATTACCCGTGATATTGCCCATAATCTGGAAATTTTCATGGTATTCATCCTCATGATTTTGTTTGTTTTTTCGCTCGGCTTCGCAATTGGATCGAGTTTTACGAGGTACCGATTTCGCCTTATCGACACTCGATCATGCCTTGTCGGTTCGAGGCGATGCCCCGCTGGAACGTTGCCGGGCACGACCATCCTGACGTTCCAACAACCCCGGCCAATGTTCCTCCCAGCAGCAGTGATGGTCGAATCCCTCGATGATACGCACCACGGGGCGCTGTCCCTCGGGGAAACGGCGCCGATAGGCGTGGGCCACCAGGGGAGGGACGATGCGGTCGCTGCCGCCCACCAGATGGCGCTGCGGGGTGTGACGCAGCCCCCGCCAGGCATCGGCGGGATTCAAGGAACCGCGCAGGGGTGTGACCGAATGGTGTTCGCTGAATGCCCGATGATCCAGGTTGCCCGCCACGGTGATCAATTCCGCCACATCCCGGCGTTCTGCCGCGAGCAGAGCCGCCACGGCCCCCCCCCCGGAAAAGCCAATCAAGGTGACCCGGTCCGCGCCGATCCGGTGTTTCAGTTCATCCACGGCAGTCTGGCTCGCCGCGATCACCTCGGGCGCGAAGCGTTTCCCGCTCCAATATTCCGGTCGGCAGGGTGCTCGGTCCGCCCGTCCATGATACTGGCAGGGCCTCGCCAGGTAGGCAGCGGCCTGCTCCGGGGGGTGGCGCAGGGCAAGCTTCAGGGCGACGGGGTTACGGGGGGTGGGATCCGAGGAGATGCGATAAGTCGACAACCAGGCCCTGCCGTCGCCCTCGATATATACGGTGAGAATCCGTCGTTCCGGTCGCGGCGTACCCGGAACGTAACTCGATAGATCGAAGTACCCCGCCGTGATTCGCTGTTTTCGCCAACCGGCGGCATCCGCCAATTCATCGGCCCGTCTACTGTAATCCAACGATGGTAATATGCTACATGCCGTGAACGCGGGTAAAAAGACCAGCAACATCGACAAACCCAGAGAGCGCCAACGATATTTTTGCGTCATTCCAGGGATCTCCGAATGATTGTTTCGTTTATTTCCCGCTCGGCTTCACGATTGGATCGAGTTTTACGAGGCACCGATTCCACTTTACCGATACTCGATCTTCACCGGTTCGAGCACAAGCCTCGCCAAGCCCTGCTTTGGTCTTGCCGTAACCGAATCTATCCGAATTCCTTTTCCATGGGTTCAGTCAATGAAATATAAACACGAAATTATCGATAAAACCACCTGCTATCGGGGATTCTTCCGCCTGATTCGCTATCGGCTGCGCCACGACCTGTTCGCGGGGGGGCGAAGCGACATCCTGGCGAGGGAATGCCTGGAGCGAGGTCACGCGGCGGCCGTGCTGCTGTTCGATCCCGATCTCGATAGCCTGGTCATGGTGGAGCAGTTTCGCGTCGGGGCCATGGAAGCGCCCGGAGGGCCCTGGTTACTGGAGATCGTGGCGGGGATCATGGAAGAGGGCGAGAGCGCCGAGGCGGTGGTTCGGCGCGAGGCCATGGAAGAGGCCGGTTGCGAGATCGGGGCGCTGACCCCGGTGCTTCGTTTCGCATTGAGTCCTGGCGGATGCTCCGAAGAGATCCATTTGTTCTGTGGTCGCGTGGATGCAAAAGATGCAGGTGGAATCCACGGCCTTGCCCGGGAGGGAGAGGATATCCACGTGCGCGTGGTGGCGGTGGACGAGGCATTGGGATTGTTGGAAAGGGGCAGGATCGCCAATGCCACCGCGATCATCGCCCTGCAATGGTTTGCCTTGCATCGGAGTTCCTTGTCGGAGCAATGGGGCAATGGCAGTCACCGTGGAAATGGGCGCTGATGGTGAAGATGACCCGCGAATGCAGCGTGGTACCAGGGGCGGGATGTCCCAAGTTGCGCAGGATGGGCACGGCCCGTCGTGACGGATCCGGGCGCCTTTGCCCACCCTCCCTTTCTACAAGGCCGATATAAACGGAAAACCCACATCCCGGCCATCCCTGTCTTCGAGCGTCGGCTTTGCCGGGGAATCGACTCGAGGTATCGGAAAAACAAAAATTCCGAGAGAACCAGTGTGCTCGCCAAGACCCACCCCGCTTCAGTCTTGGCGCGAAGCGCTAACATGTCCTTTACCATCCTGTCAATGGACTCCCATGCCGTTTTTCTTCGAGCCCCAATCCAGTTTCCCCCGATGCCACAACCAGGCAGCTACCGCAACGACAAGCACCGCCCCCACGCCCCCCATGGCACCGCCAATCAAAGCCGACGTTATCCTTTCCCACGAATCGACAGGCAAAGCCGGCTTATCAAGGAACGCCACCAGTGCACCAACTAAAGGAAAAATTGTACCGATAATCGCCGCCAACCCACCCAGGCCGCTCAGTCTCTCCCACCAAGACGCCTTTCCCCTTTCGGGGACCGGTTGCGCGGAATATTCCATCCCCGACGACACGTGCCCCCGCTCCATCTCTCTCGGCATCGGTTTCAACAATTTCTTCAAGGAATACCTGCCGAACTTACAACGAAATATCTCTTCCCCATCGGCCTCCAGCGCCAACAGATCCTCGAAATCCGCCAGGGCATCCTCCGGCTCCCGATTCGCGCGACCCCGCCCCGGAGGCTCCCCTTCCCGCGCGATCCGGGCCTTTTCATCCAGATGCACGAGCCTGGTGTATTTCAACTTCGGCATGCGTTCCAGGATCTTGACGATACTGTGGTAGAGCACCGAAAAATAGCGGTCCACATGGGCGCCACGCACCGCCACCGTCAGCACCCGCTCCTGATAATCGGCGCGCACCAGGGCCGTTGTCTCGCGGTAGTCGCGGCTCTTGAGGTGCACCCCGTGCTGCCAGGCCAGACCATCGTGGATGTCCCGGTAGTGCTCCACGATGAACATATTGAGCACATGGCGGGGCAGGAAGCGCTCGAAACGGAACCGAAAGCGCAGCGCCCCCTCCCTCTGCGCGTCGAATTCCATCCGCTCCGGCTGATCGCTCGGCAACAGGTCCGGGACGATCCATCGATCACTCGCACCATTGCCAGGACCATTGCCGGACGGGTAGCAGAGCTTGAATTGCGCCATGGCCCAAATCAGAAAATCCAGCCTCTTCTCCGGGTAGCGCAACACATTGCCCTGGCCATCCTCGATAGTGCGGTCTCTCAGGATCTCCGAGACATCGCCGCGACGCAGTTCCCCGCATTGTCGCTTCAAGAGCTCGGAATAGAGCAATGTATAGACCCCGTGGGTCAGCCAGCGGGGATTCAGGAGATATTCCCGAAAGCCGCGTGCCCGGTAGATCTCCGGGAAATGGATCACCTCCCCCAACTGATCGAGGAGGGTGAGGAACCCCTCGCGCCTCTCGCCATCGATGCCGCGCCCGGCGCACTCGTCGTCGAAGGTCGCCTTGCCCAAAAAGGGATTCTTGCGGGACTCGTCCCGCAGCCGCTCGATGACGGCGAACTCCTTGTGGGAGAACCACGGCTGCACCTCGCCCACCTTCTCGAGTTCAGCGACAAAAGCGTCCCGAAAGATCCCGAATTCACGACCATATTTGCCACGATAGCCGGTGGCCGACAGGGTATGGAAGCCGCGGATGTTGGGGTGGGATTCCCGGAGGCGATGGGTGTCCACGGCCACCGGGGTCAGGTCGCACTTGTTGCCCACCAGGAGCACCGGGGCCTCGTTGCCGAAGGCGCGCACGAACTCCAGCCAGTACTCGGCCTGCTGGTTGGGATTGTTGTCGGCGCTGCGGGCATTGATCACCAGCACGTACACGCAGCGGGCGCGCAGGAAGAACTGGTGGGTGGCATGGGCGATGACCTGGCCGCCGAAGTCCCAGAAATGCGCCGTGAGCCCGCTGTCGCCCACCGGCCACTCGCTGATGTCGATGCCGCAGGTCATGTCGGGGTCGCCCTCGGCGACATCCTCCCCGTTCAGGGCCTGGATCAGGGAGGTCTTGCCGGCCTCGCCATTGCCGATGAAGATGGCCCTCACCCACTTGATCTTTTGTTCCTTCTCACCGGTGGCCAGTTCCGCGAGATAGCGGTTGATGGCCCTGGGATCTTGCGCCGCGATCTCCTCGGGCAACAACAGGGTCTTCTCGAGGATCTTCGGGTCCTGGGGCCTGCCGTCGTAGCGGTCCTGCAGCCAATCGGCCCAGTAGTCGAAGCTCGGGATTCCCCGCACCTCCATAAGAAATCGTTCCCGAAGGCCCATGAGGGTAGGGGGAGGCTCGATGGCCTGGGCGAGATATCGGGAGGGTTCGGTGTCCCGGGAAAGCGCGGCCAATTCCTGGCGCATCGAGGGGATCAGCGCGTAGGCGGCGTAGGCGTAGGCGGCGTAGGCGTAGGCGTTGGCGGCGGCGTTGGCGGCGGCGTAGGCGGCGTCGGTGTAGGCGGCGTAGGCGGCGTAGGCGGCGTGGGCGGCGTGGGCGGCGTGGGCGGCGTCGGCGTTGGTGGCGGCGAGGGTGGCGGCGAGGGTGGCGGCGTAGGCGTCGGCGGAAATCATAGCAAAATCAATGGATGAAGACGCGCCGAATTGCACGGCGCGGCACAGCGCGAAGAGGTGTCTTTCCCTGTCCCCTTGCCGCCAATACCACAGAAACCCCTTTTTCTCGGCGCGGTCCGCCAGCGCGGGCAGTGCCATCAGGGCGACGCGCGCCGCGAAGGCGCCAGAAAGCCGGGGGTTGCCGATCTTCCGGAGGCGTGTTTCGACTTCGTTGCGGAATTTCCTGATATCGGTGTCGGGCATGATGGGTTTCTCCAGAACTATGTTGGCGCTTCGCGCCGGGACCGAAGCGGGGTGGGTCCTGGCGCGGTTCCCTCGGGATTCCTGTTTTTTCCAAAGGGTCGTTTTTCACCATCCCTGGTCCTGGATTCCGCCCATCCCTAGCGGAATGACGAGCGTGGTTCGATTTTTTCCGATACCCCGAGTGGAGACAATCGGGTCGATGCAGGCCATGCCATCCACTGGTCGCGCCATCATGCCCCCTCGAAAAAACAGGAGGGGTATCGAGGGCGCGCTTGTCCCGGTACGCTCGACCTATGGCGAACCGCGCAACTCCGCGATCAGGCGGTCCTTTTCCGCCAGCGCCCGCTCTTTCTCCTCCAGGGCCCTGGCGTTTTCCTCGATGGCCTTGTCCTTCTCCTCCAGGGCCCTGGCGTTTTCCTCGATGGCCTTGTCCTTCTCCTCCAGGGCCTTGGCATTCTCCTCGATGACTTGATCCTTTTCCTCGATAAGCTTGTCCTTCCCCGCGATCTGGCGCTCGATATCCTCCAGTTCCGCCAGGATGTCGTCTTCGACTTCCATGGTTCGTCGGATATCGGGCTCGGAGACCGCTATGTTCAGCCAGCGCACTACCTTTCGATACTCTTCGGGATAGGCCGCGTCATCCACATCCAGGAGGTGTCCGTCTCTTTCGTCCCTGCAGTGCTGGTCGAAAATGGCCAGGAGCTTTTCCGTGGCCGTGCGGCGCTCGGGACGAAGCTGCGGGATCTGGATGACGAAACTGTCGTGGGTGAGGCTTTCGATGAATTCCTCGCGCTCCGGGATCTCTTCTCCGGTGGCGGCGTCGTAATAGCGCCGCAGCACTTCGATGACCGGGGCGGCGATATGGTCGAGCCGGTAGCCGAGGAAATAGATGCCGATGATGGGGATGGCCTTCGGGGCCTTGTCGCCTTGGACCGGGAAGCCCTTTTTGTATTGCTCTCCGAGATAACGCCGGAACCGCATGATGTCGGCGGCGAACTTGGCCTTCTGGATCTCGATGATGACATGGTGTTCCTCGCCGCTGTCGGTCCTGATGCGGGCGGAAAAGTCCAACTGGTACACGGTGAAGGAGCGCTTTTCCAACGCCATGGTGGTTTCCTGGGGCAGGAGATCCAGGGAGAGGATCTCCTCGTCGAGAATGGTGGATAGGATGAGGATGGCGATGTCGTTGTTCTGCATCAGGTATTTGAACACGACGTCGTAGATGGGATTGGCGATTCGCATGGCTGATTGCCCCTTGTTGCCCCTTGCTTGGGGATGGGAGGGAAACGGAGATTGCCTGACGATTATAGCGGCTCGGTGGGGAGGGCGGGAGCGCTGCCTGGAAAGATTGTTGCCTGAAAAGACCATGGGGTGATCCCAACCGGCATCATGTACAAAGCGTGCTTCGCCACGGTACTCTCCGTGGCGAGGGGTTGTCGTGATTTCCCTGTTCCCGGAGTGTAAAGATGGAGACGATATTTTGTTTATTTCCCGCTCGGCTTCGCAATCGAATCCCATGAACGGTGACGTGGAGACTGTCATCATCCCCGAGAATGAAAGGGGCGCCGAAATACCATCGTTGCCGCACGCGGCGTGCTTTCATGGCAATGGCGATGGATGAGTTCCTGCTGCGCGCCTTGTTGGGAGGTATCGGGATCGCCGTTGTGGCAGGGCCATTGGGGTGCGTCGTCATCTGGCGCCGCATGGCCTATTTCGGGGCGGCGTTGTCGCATTCGGCCCTATTGGGGATCGCGTTGGGATTTTTGGTCGGGCTCGGCCCTACCATGGGTGTCCTGATCTTTTGCCTGAATTTCGCGATTATGCTTTCTGTTCTGGAGCGTCGAAAAACGCTGGCCAGTGACACACTCCTCGGGGTGCTCGCCCATGGGTCGCTCGCCCTCGGATTCGTGATCATCTCCCTGATGGAGGAGCTGCGCATCGATCTGATGGCCTACCTGTTCGGGGATGTCCTGGCCATCGCGCGTTGGGATCTGGTTCTGATCTATGCGCTGGCCATCCTGATACTGGGGGTGCTCACGGCTATTTGGCGTCCGCTGCTTTCGGCCACCGTCCATGAGGATCTCGCTGCGGTGGAGGGGGTTGCGGTGGAGCGCATGCGCCTCATTTTCGTGTCGATGGTGGCGTGTGTCATTGCCGTCGGCATGAAGGTGGTGGGGGTTCTTTTGATCGTGTCGTTGCTGATTATTCCGGCGGCGATCGCGCGGCGCGTCGCGAAATCCCCGGAGCAGATGGCGATAACGGCGGCACTTTTCGGGAGCGCTTCGGTGATTGGCGGATTCACCGCATCGCTGCGCTGGGACCTGCCGACAGGCCCGGCCATCGTGGTGATGGCGACGCTGTTGTTCGCACTCGTGTCCGCGGTTCCGTCGCGATGATTCGGCGCGATGATTTCGGCGCGATATGATCCGGGTGCCAGCCTGGCGAGGCCTGGCTGGCGAATAACCTCATCGTTACGATCCTCCCCCGGATAAGGATCCGATCTCCAATATCGGGGCATCCACCAGACATCGTTGGGCCAAACCTCGTTGGGCCAACCCTTGTCAGGTATCCCGCAATCCCTCCGATGGCTCGATCCTGGCGGAACGGTACCCACCCAACGCCGCGGCGGACACGGCGGCAAGGATAGTGAGCCCTGCCGCGATCAGGAAATGATCCCATAACAACTGGCAGATCACTTGTCCCGGTTGAAGCTGCGGCATCAACATGCGGTTGATGGTCTGCTCCACCCCGATGTAGATGGCGCTTGCCAGCATCCAACCGATCAATGCGGTGAAGAGGGCTTGTAGCACCGGAAACCACACGATATCGCCGGTGTGAAAGCCAACCAGCCGCAATACACTGAGATCACGGCGTTTTCGTTCGACATTTGCCCACAGGCTGGCGCCCAGGGAAAACGAAAAGCCGATGAAACCAATAATGGCGATAATCCAAAAGACGGCGCTGAAATTGCGGTCCATGGTTTGCACCATCTCGATGTCCACCGCGCGGGTTCTGACTTCGATGCCCTGGATCATCAGCGTGTCGCGCAGGGTAGCCACGTCGCCGATGGTGCGCGCGAACAGACGGAATCCTGGAAACGTTCGTGTCGTCGATATCGGATTGCCCGACCAGCCAAGTTCCGGCACGGCGCGCCCATCGCGAAAGTCTTCCACCGCGGTTACCAACCCAAGGGATACGAACCCTCCGGCGCGAGGGAAGGCCGCGAGCTTGGCTATGCCAATCACGGTAAGTTTCGCATGCACCCGCTCGCGCCGCCCCTGAAATCGGCGCGAAAGGCTTCCATCGATGACATCCCCGACCCTGGCATTGAGTTTCCTGGCCGCGGCACTGGAAAGCACGATTTCGGTACGTGTCTTCGGGATGCGTCGACTGCTCGCCAATAGCGGTTCTCCGTCGGTGGTGGGAATCAGCTCCGCCGAAACGATCCGTGGCGCGGTGTCGCTCTTTAGTTGGATCGTGGCCGCGATATTTCGGGTGCGGGGAATGATGAAGCCCACTGTCGGTCGTTTCGCCATGGATTCGAACCAGGCCGTATCGTAGCGTCCGCTCCCCACGGAACGGATTTCACGGTTTCGAGGCTCTTCCACCAATTGTTCGAGCATGTTACTGACGATACCGAACTTGAGCCCGAACAGTACCATCATGGGCGCAAGCACCGCGGCAAGCGCCAAAGTGAAACACCCCGACATCACCCATTCATGGGCATAATCCCGGAAAGCAAGCCAAAATACATGGACGAATCCAACGGACGGCTTCCCAGGCAAACGTTGTACTGCCATTAACCCGTTACCACTGTTTCGGTTAAGTTATCCTGCTGGCGCGTCCGATGAGAAAGGCCACGCAGCCCCAATTGTTCCACGTGATTCCAGTCATGACTGGCCACGATAACGGTAATATGGAATCTTTCCACAAGGTTGATAAAAAGGCCCATGATTTTTCTCGCCGTAATGGGGTCCAGGGGAGCGGTAGGTTCATCCGCAATCACGATGGATGGTTTGTGAGCCAGGGCGCGGGCGATGGCGACCCGTTGGCGCTCCCCTACCGAGAGCAAAGAAGGAAGCTTGTTGACGTGACGCTCGATCCCCAGGGATTCCAACAGTGTGTCTACGGTTCCATCCTCGGGCATCCCGAGGAGTCGGCGCGAAAGACTGATATTGTCCCGCACCGTCAGGTAAGGCAGCAAACCACCTGTTTGCATCACGTAGCCGATGCGTTGCCTGCGCAAATCCCCCAGGCGGTTCAATTTATGGCGTCGCCAGTAATTGGCGATATCCAGGGGAGAGGCGCCGGGTTCGGGACGGAATCGGAACGCACCCGCGGCAGAGGGTTGCAGCACCATGGCCAACAAGTCTAGCAAGGTGCTTTTACCGCAACCGCTTTGACCGATCAAGGCGATTTTTTCCCCGAGGGCGATTTGAAGACTGGGTACTACCAATCGAAATGCCGTACCCTCGGCCTCGCGCGTCTTGACCACTTCCCGCATGTGATAGATAAGCACCCGTTCCTTGGATGTCTCCTCGCTGGATTTCTTGTTCAGCTCTTCTTCGGTATTTTTCGAGCTTTTTTCGGTCTGCTCGGATTGATGTGATTTTTTCAATGGCTTGGAAGTATTTCGAGAAGGTTAGGCCCTTGAAGGCTCGCTACGAACAAACGTGTCGGTAACGACCGAGTTTGCCGATATTTCGGGTTTATGGTTTCTGCTGTTCTCCGAAGGAGTGTTTTCCCCGAGCGCAGTCTCGGGAAAACTCGAGCCGCTATGCGGCGATTCGGGCATGGAAACGGGGGAGATCTTGCCTCGCAATCGACAGGATATGCCCCCTTGTACCCGGAGACAGCAGAATCGATTTCCGCTCTGCTCGCCCATGATGCCCATCCCGATGAAACTCGCCCAAGATACTCGTGAACCGGATTCCAACCTGGGATTCGGCGCAGCTTGTGCTCGAACCGACCCGGCATGATCCGGCATGGGCAGGTAAAGCAAAGCCGGTGTTCTGTAGAACTTGTTTCTTGTAAAACTCGACTCATGCGAAGATGAGCGGAAAATAAACGATTAACACGTCACATGAGATAAAGCGCCGAAAATTATACGAATAAAAACCGGGAATCATACGTCTGAGTTCTTCTGCTTCATCCGTGCAGCCCGGCGATGTCCCTATCCGCGTAATTCGCGGACCAAAATGGCCATACGTTTTTCAATAACAAGTGCATCCAGGGAATTTTCAACTTGTATTCCATTTGCCCACGTCCATCACAAGCAAGATTGTGCGCCCATGCATCCAAGGCGCGATAGGTGGATGCCTCATCTGCGTAGATCTCATGTATCGCCTCCTGCCATTTGTGGATTTTTTGCGCCGCGTTCTCATCGGCCAGGATGCTCCCACGCAGAGCGCATAAGCGGCGGTAGACATTCTCGTGAATGCGTGCCTTGCCGGTGAAATCGAATACCAGGCTGGCAAGTCCGAACAATGCCGGAACCAGCGCCAGCCAGTCCAGGTTCCATCTCGCGCTGAGGGCCGCAAAGGCGGCGGTCCCGGACAATACCACCAGGAAGGCGCTTATTCGTTGCCATCTATCCAGGAAATCACGCCGTATTGCGTGATAAATCGATAGCCGTTCGCAGTCGAAGACAAGATCGTTTACTTCTTCTTCGGCGGTGGGGGTGGCGCCGGACGCGACGGACCTATTGTTTTTGGGAGAGGAACATTGGCCTGTTTCTTTCGATCCGGCGAAGGGCTCGATTTGCTGGGCGGGGGTGGTACCGATTTCGGGCTTGGTGCCGGTCGCGATTGCTTCTGATCCCATTGGCCTTTTCCCATTATATTCTCCGTTGGTTTACGAAAATGCTGTATCCGGCATTAGACGGTATATTCCAGAACCGTTGCATGGCATTGGATGCCTCCTCAAGTGGATTCGTATAATCCACGTAGATTTTACTTTGGATCTATCGCATAGCCTGCGCATAAACCCGCTTGATGAGGAACCGGATATTAATGGGAATCGTTTCGATTGGGGTATTTTTCTAAATACGGTTTAGGCGTCCAATCCATCGAATTCCCGATAGCCGCGATATCTTAACCGCATTTCCCATTGGTCACTAGTCTGCTATGATCGCTCGCAAGTGGGGTTTCCCCATGGTCATTCCAGGCAAGTATCTCGATGAATCTCCTCCGGGAAGTCCGCCAATGACAAACAGCTTCACGATAGAAAGAAACGACGAATCGATATTCGGCAACGGATCCGTATCGAATGAGGCCATCTCGGCGATGCCCGTGGCACCTGCGTTCGTGCCCCTTTCGTTCGTGGTCCACCCGTTCGTGTCTTTCTGTTTTTACCCCACGCCCATCCCCCTCCTCCCATCGCGTCAATCGCTGTCTCCCCTGCTGCCCTGACGGGCAGTGAAACCGACACGCAAATCTTTCCGAATCCGTTGCCGTGCAACGTGCGCTAGTCGAGTCGAACGGGAAATACCCGTAGCCCGGCAAGCCGGGCCTCGATTACCGGGCTCACGGTGAACTTACAGGATTCGACCAACCATCATTACTTTTCATCGGAAAACCCCGGGCAAGAAACCGATGGAGCCGCTCTGGCGGCGGTACCCCTAAATCCCCATGGTTTTCCGCGTGCCAGGAAACGAGGCACGCCTTTATCTCCAGGAGTCATGTCATGAACGACAAATTGGTTATCTTCGATACCACCTTACGCGATGGTGAACAAAGTCCGGGCGCTTCCATGACGCGCGAAGAAAAGATTCGTGTTGCCAAGGCATTGGAGCGCTTGCGGGTGGATGTCATCGAAGCCGGGTTCCCCATCGCAAGTCCCGGTGATTTCGAGGCGGTCAAAGCAGTGGCGGAGGCAGTCAGGGACAGCACCATTTGCGGGCTTTCACGCGCTATGGACATCGATATCGATCGAGCGGCGGAGGCACTCTCCGGCGCCGCATCCATGCGAATCCATACCTTCATCGCCACCTCTCCGATTCATATGCGGGACAAACTCGATATGACGCCCGATGAAGTCCTGGATGCCGCGGTGCGCTCCGTGAGACGCGCCTGCCGCTATACCGATGATGTGGAATTCTCCACAGAGGATACCACCCGCTCCGAGATGGATTTCCTCTGCCGCATTATTGAGGCCGTCATCGATGCCGGCGCCCGAACCGTGAACCTCCCCGACACCGTGGGCTATGGGCTTCCTCATCAGTATGGAGAACTGATCCGGCGGGTTATCGAGCGGGTTCCCAACGCCGACAAGGCCATATTCTCGGTCCATTGCCACAATGACTTGGGGCTTGCCGTGGCCAATTCCCTATCGGCGGTCATCAATGGGGCAAGGCAGGTGGAATGCACCATCAACGGCCTTGGTGAGCGGGCGGGCAATGCGGCATTGGAAGAAATTGCCATGGCCGTGCGCACGCGCCAGGATGAATTCCCATGCAACGTCGCGCTGGATACTACCCAGATCATGCCTGCCTCCCGGCTCGTCTCCAGCATCACCGGTTTCCCCGTACAGCCCAACAAGGCCATCGTGGGGGCCAACGCCTTTGCCCACGAATCGGGGATTCATCAGGACGGAGTCTTGAAACATCGGGAGACCTACGAAATCATGCGCGCCCAGGATGTGGGTTGGACAACCAACCGTATCGTCCTTGGCAAGCACTCCGGGCGCAACGCATTCCGGTCGCGCCTCGATGCCTTGGGGGTGGTATTCGAATCCGAGGAAAAACTCAATATGGCCTTCGCTCGCTTCAAGGAATTGGCGGACAAAAAACTCGAGATCTACGACGATGACCTCCAGGCCCTGGTGACGGAAACGAATTCCGCGGTAGAGGACGAGGTGTTTCGCCTGGTCTCGCTCCGTGTCTGTTCCGAGACCGGAGAAATACCCAATGCCAAGGTAGTCCTCTGCGTCGATGGCAAGGAACGGGGGGGGGAGGCCGATGGCAGTGGCCCCGTGGATGCCGCCTACCAGTCCATCGAGTCCGTGCTCCATAGCGGATGCAGCCTACAGCTTTATTCCGTCAACAGCCTCACCGGGGGCACCGACTCCCAGGGTGAGGTCACGGTTCGTTTGTCCAGGGGGGATCGGGTCGTCAATGGACAGGGTTCCGATACGGATATCGTGACGGCCTCGGCCAAGGCCTACATCAATGCCCTCAACAAGCTGCAGTCATTCGAAGAACGCACCCACCCACAGGTGTGAAAATCACTGAACTTCGGGCGGTGCCCAGTGCCCCGCCCGATGCAGACGTGTATCGAGCATCCTCGAACGCACGAAGACACGCCTCGCGCCTCATCGGTATCATGCTTCATCGGATCGAAGCGAAGCCTCGCTAGGGTTGCTTTTCGATGGCCGCGATGCGCTGCAGCACCACGGCCTGGTCGAAGCCCGGCGGCTGCGATTGCTCCCCGGCAAGATCGAGTGCCCGTCGATAATAGCCAAGGGCGGCCTTTCGCCTGCCAAGGTGGTCGAGGCTGACGGCGAGGTTATAGGCATAGTCCGCGTTGACCTCATCCGCCCGATAGGCATCGAAGTAGGCCCGTTCCGCCGCAAGCCAACGCGATTGACGTGCATAGAGATTGCCGAGGCCGAAATGGAGATATGCGGCGTTCGGTTGCTTTGCCAACAATCGTTCGATCCGGCCCTCGCCGACAATGGGATCGAGATTATCCTGCAGGCCAAGCAACGCCACCTGGGCAACGGAATCCCCGGGATTGCGGCGCAATATTCGAAGGTAGTAATCCGCCGCGATTTCCCACTGTCGTTTTTGCATGGCCACGGCGGCAAGCCCGAGCAAGGCATCCCGGTTGTCGGGTCGTTGCCGCAAGACGTCTCGGTATGCCGCGGTCGCCGCCGCGTTATCGCCTTTCCTGAAGGCGTCGAATCCGGCCATGAGAGTGGCGTGCAGGGAATCGGGGACGCGCGTGCGGGTAATCTTGATGGGCCCGGGCTGGCCTTCCGGCATTACGTTCCCCCGCCCCGGGGCATCCTTCGACGTCTCCATGGAGGTCTCTATGGAGATCCCCTGCGGCCATGTTGCCGTGGATGCCTGCCTCGCCTCGGGCCGCTCGGACCGAATCGACCCTTTCGTGGGCCTTTGCAGCGGCGTCTCGACGGGCGCTTTGACGGGGTTCTCCATGGGCTTTTCGGGAAAGGGGGAGGTGGCGTAGGTTTTCCGGAACCGTCTCACGGCAGAACCCGATGAATCCGCCGCACCGTCGGGTGCCCTCCGTGGCGCCACCCGGACGACTCCCTTGTCGAGCGTTCCACCTGCCCGTCCATGGCCTCGCGAATGGGTGGCTGCCAGCGCATCCGGCGATTCATCCCGGAAACCCGCGCGGCTCCTCTTCGATTCCGTGGCCTGCGCATACTGCGCCGGGATGGGTTTCGCCGTGATGGATTTCGCCGGAATCGGCAACAGAGGGAGATCCTCGGTCGTGTAGGAGGGTTCATGGGATGCCACTTTCCAAAACACGTAGGCCCCCGCCGCCATACTGGAAAGCAGCAGGGAAACCACACCCAAGACCAGCTTTTTATACCCCCCGCGCGCCATGGGCTTTTTTGCCACCGGTTTGGCCTCCCATGCCCGCCCATGGGAACGGGGTTCGCCCGTGTCGACATCGCCCACGTCACCATCGCCGGAAACTCGGGTTTGCGACTGCGAAAATGATTCTGGCTCCTGTGCATCTCCGATGGCGGGCGGGGAGGCGTTGGCTTGCTCCCTGGCCCGTTCCGGAGCGATGCTGGATGATTCTCCGATCGAGGATCCCCGCGGGGTCGATTGCGCTCCTTCCGAGCTGGGTGGTGATGGCGTTATCGGCGCAAGGGACCAGTCGGGCACCGATTGCTCACCGAATGACAGGGGTTGTTGTTCCGGCAGGGATGGGGATGATGTTGGAGGGGACGGTGTTTCTCGACGATCCTCCCCGTGGGCCTCCTCGTGGGGGGAATCGGCCTGGGGATCGGCCTGGGAGTCGGCATTCCATTTCGCGCCTTCGGCCCTTTGAATGGCGCGCATCAGCGGATTCATGGAAATAGCATCTTCAGCAGGGTAGTGAAAAATCCCGGGCGAAACCCAAACATGTCGGTGCTCCGCGCCAGGACTGAAGCGGGGTCGGTCTTGACGCACGTACCGGTTCTCGGGACCTTATGTTTTTCCGACACTTGGACTTCTCCGTCTTTGGCGAAGACAACGATCAAGATACATTACATAATTGCCTCCTGCCAATAGCCAGCCCCCAGCTTGTCAGCCCCCGACTTCGGACACGGCCCGGATTCCGACATGGCCCTGGTTCCGATATGGTCCTGGCAAGACGAAGAACAATCCTCCGAATTCGGGGAATTGCAACCGCAGAGAACATCCTGGCGAGGCTTCGCCAGTATCTCGAGGAGAATCCATGGCGCGTGAAATGCCGGTATTCACAGTAGAGCCAATCCTGCGCATCGCCAGGGCAATCGATGCCGCCGGCGGGCGCGCCATCGTCGTGGGCGGCTGGGTACGCGATCATCTGCTGGGACTCGACGCCAAGGACGTCGATATCGAGGTCTATGACCTGTCCCTCGGGCGCCTGGAGGAGATCCTCGGTAATTTCGGCAAGGTGTTGGCCATCGGTCGCGCCTTCGGCGTCTTGCGCGTCAAGGGGCTCGATGTGGATTTCTCCCTGCCTCGGCGCGACAGCAAGGTGGCTGCCGGACACCGGGGATTTTCCGTCCAATGCGACCCCGGTCTCGATTTCGAGGAGGCATCTCGGCGCCGCGATTTGACCATGAACAGCATGGGCCTCGATCCCCTTACCGGGGAGGTACTCGATCCCCATGGCGGACGGGTGGATCTCGATATGGGCATGCTGCGCGCCACGTGCCCGGAACGCTTCTCCGAAGACCCGCTGCGCGGCGTGCGCGTCGCCCAATTCGCGGCCCGTTTCGAGATGCGGGCCGACCCACGACTAAAGCAGTTGATGGCCGCCCTGGATCTCGGTGAATTATCGCCGGAACGCCTGTTCGCCGAATTTCGCAAGCTGCTCTTGAAAGGCAGACGTCCTTCGGCGGGCCTCCGACTGTTGCGGGAAACCGGCCTCGTGCGATTCTTTCCGGAACTGGATGCCCTTATCCAGGTACCCCAGGACAAAACCTGGCACCCGGAGGGAGATGTCTGGGACCATACCATGCTGGTCATCGACGAGGCCGCCCTGCTCCGCGATGGTGGCGAGGACGACCTTGCCCTGATGTTCGCGGCGCTCTGCCACGACCTCGGCAAGCCGGAGACCACGGTGGTGTCCGATGGACGCATCAAATCGCCCGCCCATAATGTGGCCGGACTGAAATATGTGGACAGCCTGCTCGGACGGCTCCGCGCCCCCCACGGATTGGTGACGCGCGTCGAGGCACTGGTGGAGCACCATCTGGCCCCGGCCCTGTTCGTGAAACAGGGCGCCACCGCCAAGGCCTACCGGCGCCTGGCGCGCAGGCTCCACGAGGCCGAGGTCAGCATGACGCTACTGGTCCGCATGGCGCGCGCCGATCACTTCGGACGCACCACCCCCGATGCCCTGGCGCGCCATTTCCCGGCGGGCGAGGCCTTCCTGGGGATGGCCGAATCCCTGCTGGTAGAGCACGAGGGCCCCCGAGACGTGGTGCTGGGACGTCACCTCATCTCGCGCGGCCTGGAACCGGGCGCGCATTTCCACGGCATCCTGACCCGATGCCGCGAGGTGCAGGACGAGACCGGCTGGGATGATCCGGAGCGGATTCTGGATCGGATTTTCGGGGCGTGAAAGGGGGACGAAGATGGCTGATCGATATCCGGGACAGTGCTAATATTTTCCTCGCTATTTCTGTTGTTCCCGGCCCTATATCTGGCTTGACGGTCGGCCAAGCGACTATCATGGTAGAATATCGGCGAATAGATGACTCATAACTGTTAGCGCGTAGAAAGATAGAGGATAGCTGCCAATGAAACAACTCGACGCATCCTGGGCCGTTCAGGTGGGAATCGTGTGTGGGGTAACTAGCATTTGGGTGTTACCAGGTCACTTGAAGTGATGGTAAGCAACAATGAATCGCAAAATCTACCAAGACCAGTACGACTTTGAACTTAATCAGAGAAACCACTTAACATCTTCCGTTAATGTGCCAATAATGGTAGTAATTGTTGTTGGCGGTGTGGTGTCAAGTATGGTTCTCAACGTCCCTTATGCTCTAAATGCCTCGTCTATCGTATTTTCCCTGGCATCGATAATTTGTGCCATATTCCTGCTGATCTCCATTTGTCTGTTATTTGGATCATCTATTGGCTATAAATATATGAAGCTGCCGCCGCCATCGGAACTCGATAGGTACTACGAGGAACTTCTCCAGTGGCATAAAAATAATGGGACTGAAACCGATGCAAGGAATGATTTCGATGATTATTTATATGAAAGGCTGGGAGAGTCTGTAGAGGTAAACAGTAATAACAATATAAATAGAGGAAACTTTTTGCACATGGCGACGATAATGATCGCTGTTGCTACATTATTTTTAGCTATATCTGGTGCTATATACGTGTATGCTAAACTACAGAACGGCCAGACTCCGTATAAAGTGCAAATTATCGGCACGGTTGACATGAAATAGGAGGATCCGATGATAAATGAGAACAGTGAGCATATCGAGAACCAAGACAATGAGAGCAAAAAACCCAATGTGTCCCTCGCATCTGGTAAATCGAAACCAAAAGGCCCTCGGAACGTTGTCTTTCATGCTATGCAGTCACTCCCAGGAATATCACCTTCTATAAGAAGATCACTTAAAGAGGATCACCCTCAACAAGATATTCAAACCAGCGAAGCTTCGCATCGAACCGATGAAGGATGATGTGGTATTAGCAGAGCAAAATTAGCGTTTTATAAAACCTTGACTCATTTGCGAAGATGAACGGAAAGTAAACAAAGTAGTGTTGTCTATTTATCCCCACTCTTCTCGATATCGATATTCATACCCTTTGTCGATACCGCTCCCAACCCCGACCGGATAGATCCGCTTTCCCGAGAATTCCCGAATAAAGCTTTTGGGTTGCCGATTGCACACTGCGTCATCGGCATCATCCGCGTATGAAATTCGTCGCATCGGGAATTTTCGAGACCATACATCCACGTTTCTTCGAATCTATGTATTCCTTTGAATTCAGCCATTTCCATGGAGAGAAAAAATACCTTGTTGAAACAGCTTCGTAATATCGCCATTGTTGCCCACGTGGACCATGGCAAGACCACGCTCGTGGACCGTCTCTTGCAGCAATCCGGGATGCTCGGTAGCCGCGCCGCCCCCCTGGAACGCGCCCTGGACAGCAATGACCAGGAACGCGAACGCGGGATCACCATCCTCGCCAAGACCACCGCCATTACCTGGCGGGGAGTTCGCATCAATATCGTCGATACCCCGGGTCACGCCGATTTCGGCGGCGAGGTGGAGCGCATCCTGTCCATGGTGGACTCGGTGCTGCTGTTGGTGGATGCCGTGGAGGGGCCCATGCCACAGACCCGTTTCGTGACCCAAAAGGCATTCGCCAGTGGACTCGAGCCCATCGTGGTCATCAACAAGATCGATAGATACGGGGCGCGACCCCACTGGGTGCTCGACCGGACATTCGATCTCTTCGACCGTCTGGGGGCGACGGATGAACAATTGGATTTCCCCACCGTCTATGCCTCGGCGCTCCATGGCTATGCCACCCTCGATGCCGATGTGCAGGACGGGGATATGTCGGCGCTCCTTGATACCATCGTAAGCCATGTCCCGGCGCCGCAGTCGGACCCCGATGGCCCGTTCCAGATGCAGGTAAGCACACTGGACTATTCGTCCTATGTGGGCGCCATCGGCATCGGACGCATCCGGCGCGGATCGGCGCGCACCAATATGCCGATCACGGTGCTCGACCGCGACGGGAAAGGGCGCGCGGCGCGGGTGCTCCAGGTATTGCAGTCCCAGGGGCTCGACCGGGTGGAAGTACCATCGGCCGGGGCCGGCGACATCGTCGCCATCACCGGCATCGACCCCCTGCGCGTCTCGGATACCCTCTGCCAGCCCGATGCCGCCGAAGCGCTGCCCCCGCTTTCCGTGGATGAACCCACGGTGAGCATGATGTTTCGGATCAACGATTCGCCCTTTGCCGGGCGGGATGGCAAATACCTCACCAGCCGGCAGATCCGGGAGCGCCTGAGCCGTGAGATCATCCACAATGTGGCCTTGTCGGTGGAAGACACTGAGCATCCGGATCGATTCCTGGTCTCCGGGCGGGGCGAGCTTCACCTTTCGGTGCTCATCGAGACCATGCGGCGCGAGGGCTATGAACTCGCGGTGAGCCGTCCCCACGTCATCATCAAGACCATCGAGGGCAAGACCTGCGAGCCCTGGGAGCAACTCACCGTGGATGTGGAGGATACCCATCAAGGGCGCGTCATGGAGATGTTGGGCACCCGCAAGGGCGAGCTTGCCAACCTGTTGCCCGACGGCAAGGGCCGCGTGCGCCTCGATTACACCATCCCTTCCCGGGGGCTTATCGGATTTCGTACCGAATTCATGACCGCCACGTCCGGGAGTGGCCTCCTCTACCACACCTTTTCCCACTATTCGGCCACCGTGTCGGGAGAGATCGGTCGACGTCGCAATGGGGTACTGGTGGCCAATGGGGTAGGCACCAGCCTCGGTTATGCCCTGTTCAACCTGCAGGAACGCGGGCGCCTGCTCATCGGGCCCGGGGAGGAAGTCTACGAGGGGATGGTTGTCGGTCTTCACACCCGATCCAACGACCTGGTGGTAAACCCCTTGAAGGCCAAGCAACTCACCAATATCCGGGCGGCGGGATCCGACGAAAACATCATCCTGACCCCACCGATTCGGCTCAGCCTGGAACAGGCGCTGGAATTCATCGAAGACGATGAGCTCGTGGAATTGACGCCGAAACACATCCGGGTACGCAAGAAACTGCGCAAGGAATACGAACGCAAGCGCGCCGCCCGTGCAAAGCCCGCTATTCATATCCCGTCGTCTGTATGCCCTTGAGTCTCTCGGAAGGTTTTTACGACGAGCTGTGGAGGAGATAGCAGGGGGCGGCATCGAGGCCTTCCATTACCACCTGCTCCACCTCGACCTGTCGGGCTTCGACCCGAAGTCCGACCCGAAGTTCGAGTCGCTTGGGACCGTGGCCAAACGCGATCTCGCGGAAAAGCCTGATGCGAAAGTACGGATTGTGCCCGCCAGCAAGGCGCTATCAGTCATGAATTGGGGGCGAAAAAGCTTCGTGGTAACGAAGTAAATGAGCATTTCGATGTCCCATGAACAACAGACTCTGACGCCGCTGGAGGGTGCGGGACGGGCTTTTGCGTAAGGCGCGAAGGTTTCCAGGCAAAGCGAAGACAGGTTCATTGAGGAGTGGATGGGGCAGGCGATACCCCGTACCCCTTCGGGCCGTGTGCCGGCAAGCAGCTGTATCTGGCCTATACCCGCTGGTGTCGGGTAAATGGTGTGCGCTTTCCCCGCAACTCCATCCAGTTTCTCAATCGGGTCGGCAAGATGCCAGGGTGGTTGTGCGGCAAGGAGGCCCGTTTACCGTGTCTGGGACAACACCCATTACACGGGGGCTAAGACCGATTCCTTGCGTTTAACGGGTTCCAGGAAATTTTCTACCATTCTTTATCCTCGAAATAAGGGTTCGTGACGAAGTATACCCGCCAATAGCCCCCATTTTTCTTCAACCATTCATGTGAGATTCTGCTTTCGTCTTCCGTTTGAATTATGTTCATGTTTGGATTGATCTCTTCGAAAGGTGAGAATTTTATCTTTATCCTTTCGCCGGATTCGAGTACTGCATATAGGATCGGTATTCTTTGCATGTCACGCCCCAGAATCCTCGAATCGGGAATAAGGTTTCTGACAAAGTAACGAATATTGTGAGTTGGTCTCAATTTTCTAAGAACCGCAGGGACCAGTTTCACGTAAAACCGTTCGTTGGTAGCGAAGGATTTTAGTGACACCTGAATATCTACCTTCCCGTTCTCGGACAAATAATCCATATACTCAAAGTAGAGCTTGGCCACCAATTCCGGCGTTACGATATAATGGTCATGACCACCGAATATACTATCTGTGTGCAAAACATCGACATGGGATGCCAGGATATCGAGAACCGGATGAATCCTCTCTTTATCATCGCCAATGACCGCGTGTAACGCCGTAGCCAGCTCGCCGGAAAGATCCACGTTGTCAGAAGAAGAAAATCCCCCTGGCATCTTCAGTAACAATCTCGACAAGATTCCCGCCACCCTACGCGAAAGATCGTTCGCTTCCTTCTCCATCCGGGCGGCCAGCGCGAGCACATCCTTTTTATAGGAGTCCTCCATGTTGCGTACGCGAAAAGCGAGGGATATCACGATATCCTCGACATCATCTTCCATGTATCTGGGGGTATCCTGCTGTATCTCGCCATCGAGAATATTACTCAATTGTTTTACGGTTTTATCGAAGGATTCGTGCGCGTAATAATACATTCTTACTCTAATTGCGGTTGGCTGAATACTCCGCCTACCGGATTCGCATAGCTCGTCAATGGCCTTCCGTATATTCTCGGATTCCCTTATCCGACGAATATCTTTATCGACAGGGGTCTCTCTAAAGATAATCATAGACCCACTGTGCTCTTCTCTTTCTCCATTGTATTCGAACAACCGTTTCATGAACGTCAACAATCTCGATGAATACTTATCATTGCCTTTCAATATTTCCTCGAACAATTCGATATAATGACTTTCTATGATGGGTCTCGAGTAGGTGCCAAGCCACCGATACCCGAGCAAAGTCCTTTCGGAATCCGCCAGGGCAAGACGGCCCATTTCCTTTTTGTATTTCCTTCGGAATTCGGCAGGAAGTTCTTCCTTTATTTGGATTGTTGCTTTTTCATCTATCCTCTTAAGCAGATCGGCAACATCATCCCTTCCCTTATCAAAGAAAAACTTAGCGTAGAAGGAAGCAAGCACGATAATGATTCCGATAAAAACTGGAATGATGATAGAAACATTCCTGATTACTTTTACGGTGTTATCCGTAATATCACTCGCTTTTTTCACGGACTCCAAAAACTTATCGAATTTTTCATCCACTGCCTTCGTTACAATGTACTCGACGGCTTCCGGGTGGTTCTCTGCGGACGAACCTTCGTTGCTCGTATTTCTCGCTTCCACTGTCATCTTTATACACCTCCTCGCTCACTGGATACCGATGAATCCGTTGATAACGAGTTCCTGTTCCTGGACCTCGATACAAAGTTCGATGGCCTCCCGAATCCGCTCCATCAGAACATCCAGCGATTTCGCCTGGGTATGACAGCCCCGCAGCACAGGGACGGAGGCCACAAAGAAACCATCGGCGTTTTTCTCGATCACGACATTGAATTGCCTTCCCATAACGACCTCTTCAACCCCCGACACAAATTTCGGTAGACGGTGGCTCGGGGTTGGAATTATCCCGTGATTGACGGGTCCGGAAAGTCCTCACCGAATGGCGCGAACTCACATTGGATGTCGAGCGCTTGGGCCAGATTATCGATTTCCTGAATGATGTTGTCTGCGGCGGTAGACAGGCTCTCGGCTATCCCGGCCAGATTCAGGATGTGCTGAACCACCTTCTTCTTTTCAAGGTCGGTAAGCATGGAGGTAGGTACTCGTTTTGTGCTAATGCCATCATCGTTGCTACGCGATGGGTGGCAGGTTGAACGGGGTAGCAATACCGCAAACGAGTAAGCGGCCTGTCCGAAGACAGCCCGAACAACCCGCCATAGTGGCAAGTACTCGTTATATAGGGTTGCTACGCCCTGGAAGGAGCCGATTATACAGAAAGAGGGGAAATTTCCCCTGCATCGCAGGATCAGGATCTTCCCACCGTATTCCCGCTATGATGCCCGTATACGGGATTTCGTTCCCGTGCCGTGCCGGGCATGGGAACAAACTCGGTGCTTCGGTGCCATTTCCCGAGCATTGGAAACGCCTTCCAGAGACCCGAGAACTCGTTCTCAAGATTCCGTCACTCGTTCCCAAGGATTGGGAAACGGTTCTCGAGGATCAAGAACGCGTTCCCAAAGCTTTGGCGCGAGTGACCAAGCTTTCGGTACTGGTGCTGAAGGCCTTGGAACGAGTTCTCAAGACTAGGTCACTCATTCCCGAAGTTTCATCACACGTTCCCAGGATTCGAGAACGCGTGCCCAGGGTCCAGACACCGATTCCGGGCATTCGGAAAAGCACGCCGAATATTTGTTTATTTCCCGATCGGCTTTACGAATGCATCGAATTTTCACGGTGCTTTACTCATGCGGGATCATGCGTCAAAGGTTCGAGGCGAAGCCTCGCCAGTGGACTGCTCCAGCTAATTTTGCAGGTTGTCATCTCGCCCCCTTCCCTGTCATCCCGAAGCGAAGCGAGGGATCTTGTGACTATATGCCTGTTTTTTTGTCCAGGATCTCTCCCTTCGGTCGAGATGACAGGGGCGGTTCAACTGCAAAATTACGTGGAACGAGGCACTGATCCACCGAACAAACGAATTGTGTCATTCAACAATCCCAAGAGATAACCCTTATGCGATTCCTTACTGGATTACGCAAAAAGTAAAGCAAAATTTCACGGCCGTATCAGGCCGATATATAGCAAGAATATTTACGTATCGGAAAAACAAAAATTTTGGCGAGCCGGTGCGAAAACCCCGGCCCATCCCGTTTCAGATCTGGCGCGAAGCGCCAACATGTTCTGCTTTACTTTTCGCGGTTTAGTGAATCCGAAAGCAAGATCATATCCCTGCTCCATGAAATCATCGCAGGCCTCGAAGCCCACCAAGATCTGTTCCCGAGCCCGCCCATCAGCGCCGAGGACCTGCCAAGGATCTGAAGAAACAATTCGAGACCTATCTCGAGGCAGCGGACACCGCCGTTGATAAACAGGCCGAGGCCAAACACGCCGTCGAGGAAAAAAACCATGCCCTGGATGCGGCCGTGGACAGCGCCAGGATGCCCCATGTGCAACTCTTTCCCGTTATTTCTTTCGCGATAGAACCCTTTCCGGCCTAAAATCGACCGAAAGCGGTAAAATCGGGAAAAGTTGCACATGAAAATAAAACGATAGCGGTACGCGGGGAACGTCACCCATTCCGACGACGCAGCCCCCAACCCGGAAAATCCGAAACCAAAAAGGTTGGTGGAATATCGGTTTTTGATATTCTCAAGTTCTTGATCGTTTTTTCAGGATTTTCCGGGAAAATGACTAGCGAGGCTTCGCCTCAGACCAACAATGCATGATCCTGCATTTGTAAAATACAGTGAAAATTTGATCCATTTGTAAAGCCGAGCGGAAAATAAACAAATTAATCACCTCGGCTGGGGCGCCCATCGGGAACCCTCCCTGCTGAAACCACCCGGCCAAACCCGCCATCTGGAGGCTATGGGCCAGAACGGAGGCCAGGGCGATGGCTGGATTGCTCTCGACTGGAAACGGCCCGACGAGGGCGGCAAAGCGGCGGCCTACAAAATCCAGCGCCGGGAAGGCGATTCGGAGACCTGGACGGACGCAGGTCTAGCCATGGGGCTGGAGGCCACCCTCTCCAACCAACCGCGCGGCGTGCGCCTGGAATTCCAGGTCGTCGCCGTCAACAAGGTCGGCGAAGGCGAGCCGAGCAATGGGGTGTTGGCGATGTTGTGAGGGGGGAGCGGGATGACGGGAGAGGTTGTTTCAGGCGATCCGGTAGAAATTCACTACTCCCGTCATCCCGGCAGGGAATGCCGGGACCCAGTGCCAGGGATGGTAAAAAGCGTACACTTTCGCCCTCTCCCAAGTAGAAAATGCGCCCGATCGCAACCTTTCTTTTCAGCAAAATGTAAGTAATTTCGATATCGCCTACCGCCGGGTATCCACTAAAATAGCTCCACCATGAACATCAAACTCACCACCCAGGAAAAGATCCGCGTCATCAATGGCGAGGATGTCTTCGCCATCATGCAAAAGATCCTGTTAGAGCTATGGAGAATAAAAGTGGCAATATATTTCATTATTGAAAACGAAGACCTGATGAACCAAAGAATAAAAATTGGTTACAGTTCTGAACCAGGTAAACGTATAAAGGCTCTTCAAACAGGAAATTCTAGGTCTTTAGCTCTAATGGGTTGGATTGAGTCAAATGATGATAAACAACTAGAAAAGGAATTACATGAAAAATATTCTAATTACCGTGTCCTTAATGAATGGTTCGAAATAAACAACGAGAATGTTCTAGAAGAACTAAAAAATCATGGAACTGATGGATATATCGCAATACAAGAAAATGCTGGTGAGTTTCTTGGTTGTGATAGGGATGCAATTCCTGAATATATGCCACCATGGGAATGGGCTGATACAGAAATTGAAGATTTTTGTCCTCAGTGTGGTTGCAGTTGCGGCCTACACTACAATGAAAACTATGGAACCGAAAGGTGCTTGAATTGTGGCATTATCGACTCCTATTACGACGAAAATGAAGAGCGCGTAGAAGGTTGGGGTGAGGAATAAACCCCAACATGGATATCGAAAACATCGCTCGATCCGGGTTTGTGTTGGGGTTCGTTCCTCACCCCATCCTTCTATGAGGCCGTCCAAAGTCAACCCCCTCGTTAATCAAGTT
>CAZSVE010000028.1:0-35275 GCA_964610175.1 uncultured Thiotrichales bacterium | reverse complement strand
CTCGCGGCAACGGGGAGGGAGTGGCGCAAGCCTCTCCCTTACCCAATACATGTTCACCCGAAACGCCGACATGTTCCAGCGAAACTTCAAGAGGCGCTCACCCCGGTCTTCTACGCCGGTTGCCGAAAAGTCCCTTCCAATCCGGGCTGGAACAGCCATTTACCACTATTTCCGCATTACCATGCCTCCCAGGGGACGCCCCCCCATGAGATGGAGGTGCAGGTGGAAGACCTCCTGATTGCCGTCCCGGTTGCAATTCATGATGAGCCGATATCCGCTCTCGCTGATCCCCTCCTGTTTGGCCAGTTTCTTCGCCGTCAATAGCATATGTCCGGCCAACGCCTCATCTTCTTCGTCGAGATCGTTGAGGGTGGGGATCTCCTTGTTGGGGATGATCAGGATGTGCACGGGCGCGGCGGGATTGATATCGCGAAAACAGGTGACCCGATCATCCTGATAGACGATATCGGCGGATAGTTCTCCCGAAACGATCTTGGAAAAGATGGTCGACATGGCTTGCAATCTCCTTTGGGGTTGTTATCGGGGCGGTAAAAAATCACGTTTTTGGACCAGTGCGATACAGGGACATGTGGCTGTTTTCAATGGCCTGACGAGGCCTCGCCAGGGCATGATCCGGGCTCGGTAAAGCAACATCGGTGTTCTGTAAAACCCGACTCATTTGCGAAGATAGGCGAGGAATAAAAAAGCGGGATCGGCTGGGCACGTTGGCGCCGGAACCCGGCAAAAAAATATGGGAAACCTTCGGTTACGGCATCTCGGCCCCACGGTGTCCAGACTCGGACAACCTTCTACATCGACGATTTTTCGGACACGCTTTTGGAAATGTAATCCAAGGCACGCTCGATGCGTTGCAGGGCCTTGGGTTTTCCCACCAATTCCAGGGTAATGTCGATGGGGGGCGAAAATGTCCTGCCGGTAATGGCGACGCGTACCGGCTGGGCAAGCTTTCCGAGCTTGATGCCTTCTTCTTCGGTGACATCCTCGATGACTTCGTGGATCTTGGCGGCGGACCAATCCCGCAGCTCCGCCAGGCGCTGGTATAGTTTCTCGAGCGCCCCGCCGATCTTTTCGCCCAGGTGCTTTTGCGCCCCCTGCTGGTACTCGTCGAAATCCTCATAGAAATAACGGCTGTTTTCGGCCAATTCCCCGAGGGTCTTGGCGCGCTCCCGTTGCACCATGACCACCTCGACCAGATCCGGCCCTTGTGCCGGATCGATGCCGAGTCGGCCCATGTGCCAGCTGGAATGCCGGGCGATATGCGCGGGATCGATATGCTTCATGTAATGCTGATTGAGCCAGAGCAGCTTTTCGGGGTCGAACATGGAAGCGGCGCGGTTGACATCGGCCACATCGAATAGCTCCACCATTTCATCCAAGGCGAAGATCTCCTGATCGCCATGGGACCAACCGAGGCGAACCAGGTAGTTCAAAAGCGCCTCCGGGAGATACCCGTCCACCCGATACTGCGTCACGCTGACGGCACCATGACGCTTGGAGAGCCGTTGCCCATCGGAACCCATGATCATCGGCACGTGGGCATGGATGGGCGGTGTCGCCCCGAGGGCCGACAGGATGTTGATTTGTCTTGGTGTGTTGTTGAGGTGATCATCGCCCCGAATGACGTGGGTGATTTCCATATCGAGGTCATCGACGACCACCGTGAGATGGTAGGTCGGGCTGCCGTCGGTGCGCGCAATGATGAGATCGTCGAGTTCGTCGTTTTGGAACACCACGATACCCCGAACGAGATCATCGACGACCACTTCCCCCGACAGTGGATTTCGAAAGCGGACCACGGAAGGCGCATTCGCCGGTGGAGAGGCCGTGTGTTGGCGACAATGCCCATCGTAGCGTGGCTTGATTTTGCGGGCTATCTGCTCGGCGCGCACGGCATCGAGTCGCTCGCGGCTACAGTAACAACGATAGGCATGTCCCTCATCGAGCAGGTGCCGAATCACCTCGTGATAGCGGTCGAAGCGATCACTTTGAAAAACAGGGCCCTCGTCGTAATCGAGTCCGAGCCATGCCATGCCTTCCAGAATCGCATCCACGGACTCGGAGGTAGATCGTTGCCGATCGGTGTCTTCGATGCGCAGAATGAACTCTCCCCCATGCCGACGCGCATACAACCAGGCAAAGAGGGCCGTCCGCGCGCCACCCACGTGGAGATAGCCGGTCGGACTCGGGGCAAAACGGGTTCGTATAGTCATGATGGATTCATTTGTTTATTTCCCGCTCAGCTTCACCATTGGATCGAATCTTACAAGATGCCAATCTCGCTTTACCGATACCGGGTCATGCGTTGTCGGATCGAGGCGAAGCTTTGCTGGTATTTCGTTGAAAATCGAATTCCGAAATGATCACCTGGAAGGATCACCGCGGGTCCAGGAATCAATCATCGGACTCCGATACCATATAGTCGACCGCCGATTCGATATCGGCATCCGATACATCCATGCTGCCTCCTTTGGGCGGCATGCCATCGAGACCGTTCAGAGCAGAGGCATACAGCACGTCGATACCTTTGGCGATACGGGGGGCCCAGGCATCCTTATCACCCAATTCGGGAGCACCATCGATTCCTCGGGCATGGCACGCACTGCAATGATACTTGTAAATGAGTTGCCCCTGATCATCGGCAACAAACACATGATAGATTGCCACGGCTACGAGACCGACGATTATTACAACAGCGATCATTTTTTGCATCACAAAATCACCTGTAGAAAATTACCTATCGTTTCCAGGTCATTCCCCGACCCGGATACCAATCGGACCCATCGAACAAGGGATCGCCCTCGCCTCGATGAACCGGAAAAAACTCCAGGGGATCCGATACAAGCGCCAAACGGGGGCGATAAATGGAGATGATAAAACATATGGATTGGCAAATGATCCGGAATGCCTCGATCTTCCTCGGGATATCGGCCTTGATCGGCGCGTCCGTGATGATCATTGCCGCTACGTTCCTGACCAAGGCCAAGGATCAACACCATGCCCAGGAAAGACGCCTCGATGATGCGCGCATTCGATACCAGCGCCTCGGGGAAGAAAGGGCCATGATCGACGCCTATTCCCCACGTTTCCAAGATCTGGTACGGGACGGATTGATTGGAAAAGAGCGCCGGCTCACGTGGTTGGATGCATTGCGCAGCGCGGCCCGGCGCATCGGACTCCCGGAACTGCGCTATACCATATCGTCTCGCAAACCCCATGCACCGAATTTTCCAGTCCATGACGGTCCTTACCGGATTCAGACCACCGATATGCAATTGACCATGGGGCTATTACATGAGGGGGATCTATTTTCTTTATTGACGGAATTGGATCGCCATGCGGTGGGTACTTATCACGTGGTGTACTGCGGATTGCGCCGCGCCCGGCGATCCCTTGCTTTCCCGAATGTCCTCGCACCCGGCATCGACCGAGCAAACCTACATGCCCAATGCACGTTGCGTTGGTACACCCTGGAACGCACCGAACCATGAACTAGCGAAGCTTGCCTCTTATCCCGAAAACCGATGAGTACGCCTCCACTTCCCGCGCGCGCCACTTGAATTTTTTGCAACCCCGTGCGTGGAGTGACCCCTGCGCGTAGAGACTCGATGATGACATCTCGTTCCCGTGGACGGAACCCGGGTTTGTTGTCGCCGGGGGGCATTCGTATTACTTTTGTCCGTCATTATTCTGGGTCAATTTGTCGTTTTCGATGCATATCTCTGACAGAGATTCGGCATTACCTTCACCTGCCTGCCGAGCCGGGAGGCTGATCCCATCCCGGTCGTTGTCACCAACGTCGGGATCACGGGCGGAACCCTGGAGACGCCCGTCGTCATCGAGCGAAGCACCATCCCACACCGCTACGCCAGTCACCCGGACCCCATCAGGCGGACCGAACCGGACCGGACCCGATACCGAAGTCGAGCTTCGAATTGAACGACAGAACCGGGAGGGGCCAACGCTCGTGATTGGCAACCGGATACCGGAAAAAGGCCAGCCGGATACTCGCGTTCTCGACCGGGGACCATTAGGGGCGCGAAGCCCGGAGGATGCGCTACTGGAATGAGGTTCTCATGCGGATCCGCTTAGCGCGGCTAATAGCCGCAACCAAAACAAAAGTCTGTCATTTCGAGCGTAAGCGAGAAATCTTTTGCCTGAAATCGAGACTGGGCGCACAAGATTTCTCGCTACGCTCGAAATGACAGCCTCTTTAATTGTCGGAAAACGCGTGCAAACACTTGCGCGCTAGAAGCAATTGCTGGGGAGGAATTGCATAATAAGACCCGCGAAACGGATCGAACGGCGACGAACGAATGGAATACAATGGGTTGGCGTGCAAACGGGGGGCGTTTCCGGATGCGTCTTGTGCGGGCAGAAACAAACAATTTTGCGTTTTATGCGAATACATCTAATTATTGTTATGTGTAAAGCGCTCTCGAGTGAGTATTCTAATCAGGTGACAAAAAGGGGTTCGTGATGAAAGTATCTCTCTTGATAATGGCTCTTTTTATGGTTATGCCTACTCAGGCATGGGCCGAAAAACAACTTAAAATAACAGAGGTGTCTGGTAGTGCATTTCAATTCGACTACAAAAAAGAATATCTAGATATAAATATTGTTGCGCTTTTCCCGCCACCAACCAACGCGCCAAGTTGGTGGGATCGACTATGGGGGAAAGAGACAAGTTTTGGCTTGATCAGTGTCGAATACAATAAAGGAACTGATAAAGTCAAGATCCCTCTGTTTAGCTATAGTGCCAAATCGAGTAGTAACTACGAGATAGATTCTGTTGGTGTTCTGGAAAACGCCATAGTCTATCCGATAATTAGACGACTCGCCTATTTCCCGTCAGGAAAAAATGACGTTAAAGTTACTGTGCATTATTGGGAGGACAAAAAAAAGGCGGATTTTATAAAGAGCCTCATAAATGCAGCGCAATTACTTGGGGGAATGGATGCGTCGTCCGTTGATAAGGCGCTTGACATATCAACTACCGTAGTTTCATTGATAGAAAAACTTTGGCCAACGAAGAACCAGAAGCAAAGCATAAAGCTATCTCTTTTGCAGGGCAAAATTAATAAAAACACAGTCACTTTCGGGTACGCCTATGAAGACGGAAGCAATGATCCTGTATTGACCCTTGGTTATGCGAAAAAGAAAGGGTATTTTGTCGATAGCACCTTTGGCGCGGGCTTGAACGAGTACAGGAATGAGCAGCTTGATGTTTGGAAGGGCTCTATTTCTGAAGTCGATAATAATGTTGGTGTAACCGGCGTTGGGCCTGTTTTCAACCAGTTGAGTCTTTTTTCAGCTTACGCGTATGACCTTCCGCTTAACTATGCGGATAAAGTACTGTTGGTCGCAAATGCTATTGAAAACTGGGCTGGCAACTCTGTGGCAGGTGTGACAGATGAGGAAGGCAATATACATAGATTGAAAATGACCCACTATAGAAAATTGAAAAATTCTGACTAGGATTATTTGGTGGGGTTGCCAAATAGTCTGCTGCAAAACTTAGAAGGAGCAGAAAACTGCAACACTGCTCATTGCAGAAAATTGTCTAGTTTTGTATCGCAGGCATCGTCAGGATTTGATGCTACTAGCTATCTTGTTCCAAAGGTGTCACTTGATATAAATGGAGATGCAATAAAAATAAGTAAAAAGGATTTTGAGGAACAGGTTGAATTTACTAATGACCCCGCGTGGAGTTCGCTAAAGCGGGTATCATATTTCAGTGGCAAGTGGGTGGCCAAGTACGGGAAAAGCCGCCTCAAGTTGAAAATAGGCGGAAAGACATATGGTGACAACGAGGTGGAGATAGTTATTCTAAAGGTTGCGGATGCCTACTTCATTCAAGCAATTAAAATCACATAACAAGGCAAATTCACTCAGACTGCCAAAAGCTGCGCCGCTCGTTCCTCGCTATGCTTTTCGCTGCCGATGATGTGAGGTATTATGCCAGAGAATAATGGCTATAGCACTAAAAACTCGAAAATCGAGAGGCTTTATGAAAATCAATATAGTCCTGGAGAAGGACGGAGACGGCTACTTGGCCAGAGTAGAAGGCCGTCAAAATTTGTTTGCATTTGCCTACACTGAAAAAGATGCTGTTATAGAGTTAAAGAATGTTGTTGAAATGGTTATGGATTACCATCTTGAACAGGCAAACGATGAGAGAATCATCAGAAATGAGCTGGCGACCACGGTAGAAAAGTATGCCCTTCAAGTATAGGGGAATTGAAAAAAGGCTAATGAAAATGGGGTATAGGGTTGTGCGCCAAAAAGGTTCACACGTCATATTTTCTGATGGAAAAAATACTTTTCCAGTACCTAACCATGGCTCAAAAGACATTTCTCCTGGTGTTGAGAGGCAATTGCTTACAATACTGAGTATGTCCGCTGATGAATTCAGAAACACCAAGTAAATCGCCTAACATAACGCCAAGCTCAGTGGCACCAAACACTGCGCGGCCTTTTGCGTATGGCTTCGCCATTGTTGCACAAACACCGCTTCGTGTTGGGCGCTTGGCGTTATATCAGAGAATAATGGAACGCGAAAATAACAGAAGACAGGAAAGCATCTTGGGATTCTGTAGGGCTTGCGTTGGAGAGGGAAGCGAACGTACCGGACAGGTCAAGAGAACATGTTAGCGCTTCGCGCCAAGACTGAAGGGGGTGGGCCTTGATTTCGAGGCCAGGTTTTTCAGAATTTTTCTTTTCCCGATACGTCGAATAAGAGCCAAACAATGGGCTAACAATTCCGACACGCAAATAAACCGGCGTTCCAATCGCTTCGAATGGATTTTGGTCGACATCATTCCGCCTCGACCCGCAACCCCCTCGGCACCAGCCATCTCTCCGCGATTTCGAATATCCCCTGGGCCAGCAAGGCCAATATCGCCGCGGGTACCGCGCCCTGTAGGATCAAACCCATATCGTCCAGGCGGACCCCGGTCAGGATGGGCTGCCCATAACCACCGGCGCCGACCAGGGCCCCCAGGGTCGCCGTGCCGATGTTGATGATGGCCGAGGTCTTGATGCCCGCCAGGATGGAGCGGTAGGCCAATGGCAGTTCAATCAATCGCAGGCGCGCCAGGGGGGGCAACCCCAGGGCCTGGGCGGATTCCCTCAGTTGCGGAGGGATCTCATCCAGCCCGACATAGGTGTTGCGGACGATGGGCAACAGGCTGTACAGAAACAAGGCGGCGATGGCCGGGGAATTGCCGATGCCGAGCAATGGAATCATGAATACCAGGAGGGCCAGCGAAGGAATGGTCTGAATGACACCCACTGCCCCCAGAACGATCTGGCCCGACCTTTTGTATTTGAAACACAAGACCCCCAGGGGAACCGATAACGCGATGGCGGCGAGCAGTGAAATACTCACCAAAACGAGATGTTCCACCGTGCGTCGATACAATGCGTCGGAGGGTGTTTCCTCGGAGATTTCGCTGCGGATATGGAATTTTTCGGCCAGAAAATCCGCGGCGACCCCACTCTCCGGCACCTCGCCCAGAGTCACGGCACTGTTCATGCGTCTTATTTCCTCTTCGGAAATATTACCCACCATTTTTTGTAAGGCGGCCACCACGTGCGGCATGCGCTCCGCAAGATCGACTCGATACACGATGAGCGGGTGATAATCGGGGAAATAATCGAGATCATCCTCGAGAACTCGTAGCTTGTAGTAAGCAATTTCACCATCGGTGGAGTAGGCATCCATGAGGTCGATCTCGTCATTGTCGAGCCCCCGGTAGGCGAGATGATGATGGAGTCCGCGCACATCGGTTTGCGGCAATCCATAGGTCTGGCGCAGGCCCTGCCAGCCGTCGTTGCGGGCCATGAACCCATCGGTAAAACCGAAGCGTAATTCCGGATAATGGCGCAAGTCGGATATCCTGGTAATGCCGTATCGCGCCGCCACCGCGGGTTTCATGCTGAGGGCATAGGTGTTGTTGAAGCCCAACGATTCGGTAACGAGGAGTCCGTCCTCGAGCAGGCGTTGGCGAAGCCCCTCCATGGTCTCGATATTTTCGTTGGAAAGGATCTCACTCGTAAGGGTGCCGCTATAGTCCACATAAAGATCGATTTCGCCCCGTAACAATGATTTCCAAACCACATGGGTCGTACCGAATTCACGCAGATGAACGGCCTCGGCACCCGTGCTCTTCACCAACAGGGTCATCAGTTCACCCAGAACGACACTCTCGGTGAACAATTTGGAAGCCACCTTGACGGTCGATTCATCGGAGGCCGAGAGCACCGTATGTATCGCCATGAGACATACGAAGACGAACCACAATCTTTTCGACCAGAACCTGTTGGCGCTTCGCGCCACGACCGAGATGGGGTGGACCTGGGCTCGCGCCCCGGATCGTTCGGGATCTTTCGTGTTTTTCCGATACTCGAATCTTTTCATGAGGGATTTTCCAGGGCATCCAGGGGACTGCGCTGCGCGTTGATGAACTGCGTCACGAAGGGATCGACCGGGGTGTCGACAAGTTCCCGCAGACTGCCCCGTTGCACGATTCGCCCATCACGCAACAACACGATGGTATCGCCCAGGAACCCCGCTTCGCTGATATCGTGGGTAACTATAATCACCGTCTTCTTGAGGGACTGGAAGATATCTTTTAGATCGGTTTGCAATCCATGGCGAATCATGGGATCGAGTGCGGCAAGCGGTTCATCCAGCAATAGTAGATCCGGATCCAGCATCAGGGCGCGCATCAGGCTGACGCGCTGCCGCTGCCCTCCCGATAATTGCGCCGGGAAACGACCCAGTATCTCGGACGGCAACCGCGTCAACCGAGCCAACTCCGCCACGCGCTCATCGAGGCGATCCTGCGACCAGCCCAGATAACGCGCCATCAAAACGATATTCCGATAAGCGGTCAGGTGAGGAAACAGGCCGCCTTCCTGGATGACATAGCCCATCTTATGTCTGATGCCAAGGATGTTTCGGGCTCCGATGGGAACATCGTCCAAAAGGATCATGCCTCCATCGTCCGGTCGAACAAGGCCATTCATGATGCGCAGCAAGGTGGATTTCCCGGAACCACTTTGCCCCAGGAGGATCGTTGTCTTACCGGGCACAATAGACAGATGGATAGCTTTCAGGACAACCGCATCCCCATAGGTTTTGGAAATATTCGTCAATTGCAACATGATGGTCTAGAGTGAGGCTTCGCCTCGAATGGATAAAGCATGATTCGGCATCGGTAAAGCAACATTGCTGTTCTACAAAACCTGGCGCATTCGCGAAACCGAGCGGGAAATAAACAAAATATCGGTTCTGGCAAAGCAGCTGGTTCTCCAGACCAGGGGGATGCTAGTATGTCGCCATTGATTTGATTTACAAAATGCCAGTATGTTTCGATTGATTCGCAAAATCCGATCCATGGGGTAGAGAAAACCTAGGCTTTCACTTGGCGAAGCTTCGTCTCGAACCGACAAAACGTGATCTGGTCGTAGTAGAGAAAACTTGACCCACTCGTGAAGATGAGCGGGAAATAGACAATAAAGCACGATCAATCGAAAACAACCAACAACCGGGAAAAACGAAGCGACACATGATGCAAACCAATATAGATATCCCCATTATAGATACCCCCACCCTAAAACAGGTGTTCACTGCATTACAGGACCGGGCGTGAATGTAGCATTTCGCCAGAGTTTCGTGCGCGATCTGAAGAAGATCAAGAAGCGCGCAATCCTGATACGTATCAGGCAATCAATAGAAAGGATCGAAGCAGCGGATGACTTGACTGGGCAAGGTAACATTACCAAACCGAGTGGCAGCGCCAACTAGCGAAGCTTCGCCTTAAACCGACAAGGCACGATTTAGCATCAGTCAAAGCAAAATTGGTGCCTTGTAAAACTTGGGTTATTTGCGAAGCTGAGCGGGAAATAAACAAATTATTGCCGTATTCGGATCGGGGAATACCGCATTGGATTCGTTCTGGGAAGTGGCGAATTGGAATTCGTCCGCTGCCTGCATCGACGCGATATCTATCGTTATTTTCCGTAACGCATGGCCAGCCACCAAAATTACGATACCCAGAACCCATGGCCACCCTTCGAGTCCGCAACGCCGTCAAACGCTTCTCAACGCGAACCCATGGGGAGTTGACGGTATTCCAGGGTCTCGATTTGGATCTCCATGCTGGCGAGTTCGTCAGTATCCTCGGACCCTCGGGGTGTGGCAAATCCACCCTGATCAACATCCTGGCGGGACAGGACACACTCGATGGGGGCACTATCCACAGGGATGAATCCATCCCCCCAAACGATAAAATCTATAACAAAGTCGACTCCCGACTCGCTGTCGTTTGGCAACAAGATTCCCTGATGCCCTGGAAATCGGCGCGCAAGAACATCGAATTTCCCCTGGCCATATCGGGAACCCCCCCACGAAAGCGCAAAGCCATCGCCCGCCTCCAGTTACGGGCGGTAGGTCTCGACGGCTTCGAAAACTACTACCCCTCGCAGCTCTCTCAGGGCATGCGCCAGCGCGTATCCCTGGCCGCGGCCCTGGCCGTGAAACCGAACCTACTGCTCATGGACGAACCGTTCGGGGCATTGGATGTCTACTCCAAACTGCAAATCGAAAAGGAAGTCGTCAGTCTATGGGAGGAGATGGACGCCAGCATTCTAATGGTCACCCACGATGTCCAGGAGGCAGTGGCCTTATCCGATCGCATCATCATGCTGACGGGGAGGCCCGCCCGGGTAGCCTTCGAACGAGTCATCGATCTACCACGGCCCCGCAACCTGGACGAAATCTACGGCACACCGCGCTTTCATACCCTGGTGAGCGAACTGTGGAACGCACTGACAAGACCGCAATGACGCAAAGAAAAGCTCAAGGAAAAAGGAATTCCGCCGATCTCTCCATGACCGTGATGCGTTGGGGATTGGTGACGACATTCATCGCATTTTGGGAACTCGGGGCGGAGATCGGTTTCATCGACCCGTTCTATTTCAGCGCCCCTTCCCGGATCGCGCACACCCTTTATCTATGGGCAGTGCAGGGAATGTTGTCGAAACACCTTTGGGTGACCCTGTCCGAAGCCGGCGTCGGATTCCTGGTCGGCCTGTTCCTGGGCATCACCTGCGGATTTCTATTCGCCGCAAGCCCGAGGCTGGATGCAGTGCTGCAACCCTTCATCGTCATCCTGAACGCCATGCCCCGCATCGCTTTCGCTCCCCTGATCATCCTCTGGTTCGGACTCGGTTTTCTGTCCAAGGTGGTCATCGTGGTTTCCCTGGTCTTCTTCGTGGTGTTCTTCAATACCTACCGCGGCTTCAAGGAAATCAATCCAGCCATTGTCAAAAATGCGCGGGTCATGGGCGCAACCCCGGTGCAAATGCTCCTCCATGTATACCTGCCCGCGACACTTGCCTGGACCTTCGCCAGTATCCGGGTCAGCGTCGGTTTCTCCATCATCGCCGCCGTCCTGGGGGAATACATCGGGGCCAGTGCCGGCATCGGCTATCTCATCGACAATGCCCAGGCTAACTTCGACGCCACTGGGGTCATGACGGGCCTGGTTACCCTTACCATCGCCGTGGCCATCCTGGACGGCGTGCTGCAGACCATCGAGCGGCGCTATGCGCTCAGATCCTGAGGCATCACACCAACACGGTCCACACATCGACCCGGTCACATCGCAGGCCATGCGGATTCATGAAGGATTCGAGAAAACTCGGCTCGGCCCTCTCGGGCTGTCGGTGACGCGTCCCTCTGAAAGGGCGCGCTTATCGTTATCGACTTGCCCACTGAACGATGCACCCACTGAACGGGCCGCTACATACCATGGGGTGAAAATCCAGCCGCCCTATCACTGTGAGAACGCCCTTCGACACATCAAACCCCAGACGCGAACCCTAAATGCGATTCCCGGACGTGGCATCGGCATCACCTGCCGGATTTGGGGGTTAGCGACCACGAAAGCCCGATAGAGGCACGGATTTCGGTCATGCCGGAGATCCGAACTCCGCCCAACACCGGGAAGTGGCATATCGGACGCCGACCAAAAGCCGATAACAGAGGTCGGCACAATCGATGGACTGTTAGCGAGTTTCCCGAACTTTCCGATACAGCCGGGATACGGAGTCGCCAGTGACGGGATCTGTCAACCTGGACAACCAACGGACATTGGCCTGATTGATGATGTTGACAACCGCAACGGAGGAAATGGTGGCACCGGTAATGGCATCGATATCATTGGGTGCCGATGCAGTGCCCTTTTTCACGGCGCGGATGGGAGGTCTCGGGGGAAGGTCCCGAAAACTCGCCACGAACTCGAGGTCTTTGTAGATCTTGTCGCCAAGACCCGGGGTTTCCCGGCTTTCCAGGATCTCCATCCCGGTAATGCGCTCCCGATCCGGACGATAGCCGTAAAGCAACCTTATGGTGTCTTGAAATCCGGGACCCTCTCCGGGGATCGCGTATCCCACCAGACGATCCTTGCCATCGAAACCTGCATAAACGGATTCGATTTCAGTAGTGGTTTCCGGAATAAATAGCTTACCGTCCCGGTAACCGATCTCCTGAAGCGTCGCGATGCCAGGCAATACCTTGAACACGGCGGTCTGTAACGCCATGGCCTTATTGATCGTAATACGGGGCAAGGTTACGTCGTAAATGCCGACGATGGCCAACCCCGAGAACAGTCCCGCAAGCGTCAAGGTGAAAACAAGTCGTAACGAGCTCGGTTGGGAGTTTTGGTTCATGCGCTTATCACAAATGCAAAACGAGCAAAAGGAGACTCACTCGCTGGACGAATCGCGGATATGTAAATATCCACTGTAGACATACTGCCGAACCCATCCTACGAGTGAGAGCGTGAATATATGTTGGCGCCTTGCGCCAAGGCTGAAGTGGGGTGGGTCTTGGCGCACACATGGGCTTGATCGGAATCTTTGTTTTTCCGATACCTTGAGGATTTTGCTCTCTGTTACGAACAGTTGCTATCTCGTAAGACAGTGTCATCCCGAGCTGCAAATAGCAAAACCCTCGGAAATCTTGTTCTTCCGACATATCGGGCTAGCGAAGCTTCCCCTCGAACCGATAAGGCATGATTTGGTATCAGTGAGGGAAAATCAGCATTTTGTAAAACCTGACTCATTTGCGAAGCCGGGAAATAAACAAAACAAGGCCGAAACCAACTACCCGGCGGAACCACTGGTGGATATTATTCTAACAGGAGGCACCACGGAGCGAACGTTGTTTTTGGGGTGCGAGAACCTTTCCCCGGCTCTCGACAACCCGACAAGGAAGCAATTCGTGTCTGTGCTACGTCACGTATTTCGATCCAACGTTGCGATAGGAGCGAATTCGTTCGATGAGATCGAGATACCGACCATCCGGCTGGGTATCCTCCAGCAACCAATCGATGATTTTCTCATTGGACTCTTCCAAAAATTGCGCAAAGAGTTCCCGCTCCGCATCGGTCAGAGAATCGTATTGGAATTCCAGGAAACGTTCCAGCAGTAGATCGAGTTCACGCATGCCTCGCCGACAGCGCCATTTCAGGTTGGCATGTTTGCTCATGGGGGATGCTTCGAGTAAGGGATATTCAGGGGGGGTAACGATATTGGGAATTACAAATTTAGGCGCTTAGCTAACCCTGGCTTGGGAACCAGCGAAAGTCCTTTTTGGTTCTGGCCACGCCGAGTTGGACATCGGAAAAACAAAGATCTCAAGAGAACCGGTGCGCGCGCAAGGACCCATTCCGCTTCGGTCTTGGCGCGAAGCGCTAACATGTTCATCCCAATTGGTGCGGTGTCTTTCCGAACACTATGGTAGTGGGGATAGGGCAACCCCACTACCATCTTCAAAAGAAAGCTGCGTTTACAAGCTTTGTATATCCCGTGAGACAAATCGGGATTCGGGCAACAAGCCCCATGGACACACTATATCGCACGAGATGCGATGAGCTTCTTGATCTCGCCGATGGCCTTTCCTGGATTAAGGCCCTTCGGACATGTATTGGTGCAGTTCATGATTGTATGGCAACGATACAAGCGGAAGGGATCTTCAAGTTCGTCGAGGCGTTCTCCAGTACATTCATCACGACTATCGGCAATCCAACGATATGCCTGTAACAGCGCTGCGGGGCCAAGATACCGATCACCATTCCACCAATAACTCGGACAACCGGTAGAACAGGACGCACATAGTATGCATTCATAGAGACCATCGAGCTTTACGCGATCTTCTTTGGACTGCAAACGCTCCCGATCGGGCGGGGTGGCGCTTACTGTCTGAAGCCACGGCTTGATAGCTGCGTATTGGGCGTAGAAACGGGTGAGATCGGGTATGAGGTCTTTTATTACCGGCATGTGCGGCAAAGGATAGATGTTCACATTGCCACGGATGTCCTCGATTGCCTTTGTGCATGCCAACGTGTTGGTGCCATCGATATTCATGGCACATGACCCACAGATCCCCTCTCGACAGGAACGCCGCAGGGAAAGCGTTGGATCGATTTCGTTCTTGATCATGAGGAGGGCATCGAGAACCATGGGGCCACAGGAATCCAAATCGATCTCGAAGGTATCCCGGCGGGGATTTGCACCGGAATCCGGCTCCCAGCGATAGATCACGAAACGTTTTTTGCTTTTCGCACCATCGGCCGCACTGAAGGTCTTTCCTGTGGAGATCGTGGAATTTTTCGGAAGTTTGATTTCAGCCATTCGCTGTTTCCTCCTTAGTACACACGCGCCTTGGGCGGAACCACATCCACATCGTCTGTCAATGTGTACATATGTACCGGACGATAATCGATGCGTGGCGTGCCGGTTTCATCAATCCACGCCACAGTGTGTTTATGCCAGTTTTCATCGTCGCGATCCGGATAGTCTTCTCTGGCATGGGCACCCCGACTTTCCAACCGATTGCGAGCACCATGCATGGTAATCACCGCTTGGCGCAGCAAGTTATCCAATTCCAGGGTTTCCGCGAGATCGGAGTTCCATACCAACGAACGATCACTTACTTGTATATCCTTGAAAGAGTCCCAAACCTCCGCGATCAACTTGACGCCCTCGTCCAAAGTCTCTTGGGTGCGAAATACCGCCGCATTGTTTTGCATTATGCGCTGCATATTTTGACGGATCTTCGCTGTGGGGATCTTGCCTTTGGCATGGCGCAGCCGATCGAATCTATCCAATGCGATTTTTTCGGAGTCACCTTTTATCGGCGCATGTCTCTGATTGGGTTTGATCAATTCCGCGCAACGCAATGCGGCCGCGCGCCCGAAAACCACGATATCCAACAGTGAATTGGAACCCAGACGATTCGCGCCATGCACGGATACACAAGCGCACTCTCCGATGGCCATCAACCCCGGAATTACACTGTCGGGATCTCCGTCCTCGATGGTGACGACCTCGCCGTGATAATTGGTTGGAATCCCGCCCATGTTGTAATGCACGGTAGGTATGACGGGGATGGGTTCCTTGGTGACATCCACTCCCGCGAAGATCCGCGCCGACTCCGAAATACCCGGCAAACGTTCGGCCAATACCTCCGGCCCCAGATGTTCCAGGTGCAGGTGAATATGATCTTTTTCGGTGCCTACTCCACGGCCCTCGCGGATCTCGATGGTCATGGAGCGGCTCACCACGTCGCGGGAGGCAAGGTCCTTGGCCGATGGGGCATATCGCTCCATGAACCGTTCTCCCTGGGAATTGGTGAGATATCCCCCCTCGCCACGGGACCCTTCCGTAATCAGGCAACCCGAGCCATAAATCCCCGTGGGATGGAATTGGACAAACTCCAGATCCTGCGCGGGCAAGCCCGCGCGTAGCGCCATTCCCGTACCATCACCAGTACAAGTATGGGCCGACGTCGCCGAGAAATAGGCGCGCCCGTAACCTCCCGTGGCAAGTACCGTCACATGGGCGTGGAAGCGGTGCAACGTGCCATCATCCAGATTCCAGGCCAATACACCCTTGCATGTTCCGTCTTCGTCCATGAGTAGATCCACGGCAAAGTATTCGATAAAGAATTCCGCCTCATGGCGCAAGCTCTGTTGGTAGAGAGTATGCAAAATGGCGTGACCGGTGCGATCGGCCGCCGCACAGGTGCGCTGTGCGATCCCCTCGCCATAATTGGTGGTCATCCCACCGAACGGTCGTTGATAGATCCTGCCATCATCGGTCCGGGAAAACGGTACCCCATAATGTTCCAGCTCGATGACCGCAGGTATCGCCTCGCGACACATATATTCGATGGCATCCTGATCTCCCAGCCAATCGGAACCCTTTACGGTGTCGTACATGTGCCAGCGCCAATCGTCCGCCCCCATGTTGCCAAGAGATGCACTCATACCACCCTGAGCCGCGACTGTGTGGCTACGAGTTGGAAAAACCTTGGTGATGCACGCCGTGGAAAGGCCTTGTTCAGCCATGCCGAAGGTAGCGCGAAGGCCAGCGCCACCTGCACCAACGATGACAACGTCGTAGGCGTGATCGACGATTTTATATGCACTCGACATAAGGGTTACCCTCCCACTGCCACTTTGAACACGGAAACTACGGAGATGACCGCCAACAGGATCATAGTGAACCGCATGCTCACAATGGCGCTTATCTGGGTCCCCTTTTCCGATATGTAATCTTCGATGACTACCTGGAGGCCAAACGCCGCATGGTAAAAAATAGCGACAATCAACATGAGCAACGCCCCAGCGACAACAGGAGAACGGATAAGTTCCACTGCCTCGGTATACCCCCCCGTTGCCAGGGTAATCATCGTGCCCACGAACCAAATGAACAGTGGAATAAGCATTGCCGCCGTGATGCGCTGCACCCACCAGTGATGCGCACCCTGCCGCGCAGAACCGAGTCCACGCACTTGGGCCAATGGTGTACGTAAACTCATACCATACCTCCCCGCATTGTATAGGCCGTAATAAACACCAATACAGTCAATAACACCGATATAACCACAACGGCTTTACCCGATGCATAGACCGTCTCGATCTCGAATCCCCTGCCCGCGTCCCAAAACAGATGACGAATACCATTGCTAAAATGGTAGGCTAGGGAAAAAACCCATCCCAACAGGAAGACCCGACCTATAACAGAACCGAAAGCGGTTTGTGCATCCGCATAGGTTTCCGGCCCGAGGGCAAGAGACCAAAGCCAGTACACCAACGCAAAAGTTCCGATGGACAAAAATACACCGGTTGCTCTGTGCAATATAGAAAGAAACGAGGTGATTTGTTTCCGATAAATCTGGATGTGGGGGGACAGGGGGCGGTTCATAGTTGCCATTAGCGTAAACCCTCACTTACGCGCGGTAGCGATGGTTGATTAAAGGAAGAAACCTTGGAACTGCTGAAGGAAAAAGCAACGCTTCACAATCGTAATGCACGACACCGTGACGATATGGGAAAGTCGATGCTACACTAAAAATCGATACAGCGACCATTTTTCTCCCAGTCGCCATAACGCGTGGGTTCAGGTCCGGATGGACCATCGACTTCTCTCGGTACAGATCCTTTATCAAGGACTTCCTGCTCTTTATCAAGGACTCCCTGCCGTGGCAATATCGGAACTTCGTGGTGGATTCGATCCTGACCTGTCCGACGGTTTTTTTTGTCTTTGGTGACCATCGATACCCTCTGAATGCCACATTAGGTACTCCTAATCCTTGTGCAATGCACAATCGATTAGGAGTGTGCGGCGACCCCATTATAAGTTCAATCAGTTATCTTGACCTGGATCAGGTACTACCATGATATAAATCCCCCCTGGCTAAAGAGAAAAGCAATAAATCCTCGGATCGTTTCATTGAGGTTCTATCGATGAATTTTCCAGGTGGGGGCTACCGATGAGTCTCCCGGTTCCAATTTTAGTTTCCCGCTCAGCCTCACAATTGGACCAAGCCTTTCAAGGCGCCAATTTCACCTTGCCACTAGCGAGGCTTCGCCTCGAACCGATAAAGCATGATTCGGTATTAGCAGAGCAAAATCTGCTTCTTGGAAAACTCGACTCATTTGCGAAGATGAGCGGGAAATAAACAAAATACTCAATCATGTCGGTTCGGGGCGAAGCTTCGCTGCGCATGGTACCCCTTATCAAAAAACCGATGCGCTCAATTCATTGATCGCCAAGAGCATCTCCGGGTCGTCGGTAAGGGATTGCGCGACAGCGGCACGACACGCGCTCGCTGGCGAGATGCCCGTGGTCATGAGTTTTCCCGCGTGTACCAGTAATCGGGTGCTGGCCCCCTCTTCCAGGCCGTTGCCCTTGAGGTTTCGAGTCATGCCCGCGAACTTGACGAGACTTGTGGCCATGACCTCGTCCAGATTCGATTCGCGCATGACGATCTTCCGTTCCAGTTCTGGGCTGGGGTAATCGAACTCGATGGCCACGAAACGTTGCCGGGTACTCTGTTTGAGATCCTTGAGCACACTCTGGTAGCCCGGATTATAGGAGATGGCGAGGCCGAACTCCGGCGTTGCCTGCAATAACTGGCCCAACTTCTCTATGGGGAGCACCCGCCTGTCGTCCGCCAACGGATGGATCACCACGGTGGTATCCTTGCGCGCCTCCACTACCTCATCCAGGTAACAGATCCCGCCGTGACGTACCGCGAGCGCCAGCGGCCCGTCCATCCAAATGGTCTCGCCGCTTCGGATCAGAAAACGACCCACCAAGTCCGAGGCCGTCAAATCGTCATGGCAGGAGATCGTTATCAGGGGGCGTTGCATTCGCCAGGCCATATGTTCCATGAAGCGGGTCTTACCGCATCCGGTGGGGCCTTTCAACAGCAACGGCAGCTGATTTCCATAGGCGGATTCGAACAAGGCAACCTCATCGTGCACCGATTCGTAGTACGGCTCTTCCCGGATGAGATATTCTTCGGGCTTGAAGACGCGGGCTTCCACGTTTTTTCGTTCTCCTGGTTTTTTTTGCTATTTTTCGGACGGAGCGGCACTTTCGCCACAAACCGGACACTGGGGGTCCTTGCGCAGGGTCAGGGTACGCAACTCCATGCCGAAGGCATCCAAAAGCAACACGCGACCCGTAAGATTGTTCCCCACATCGGCAAGGATCTTGATGGTCTCCGTGGCCTGAATGCTCCCGATGATGCCAAGGAGGGGCGACAGCACCCCCACTTGGGAACAGGTCTCCCCCTCCCCGATGTCGTCGCTATACAGACAGCGGTAACAGGGACTCTGTTCGCTGCGGGGGTCGAACACCGTTACCTGCCCCTCCATGCGAATGACGGCCCCGGAGACCAGGGGTGTCCCGGTTCGAAAACAGGCGGCATTGAGTTCGAAGCGGCTCTCGAAATTATCCGTGGCGTCCACGACCACATGGGCCTTGGATACCTCGGATAACAACTCCTCCTCATCCAGGGCGCGCGCCAATGGGGTGACGCGGATCTCGGGGTTCAGGGAGATGAGGCGATCCCGTGCCGACTCCACCTTGAGACGCCCCACATCCTGGGTACCATGGGCCACTTGGCGCTGCAGATTGGAAAGCTCGACACAGTCGAAATCGCTCAAGACAAGATGCCCGACGCCCGACGCAGCGAGATAGATGGCCACGGGAGAGCCGAGTCCACCGACCCCGACAATGAGCACCCGCGACGCCGACAGCCGGCGCTGACCTTCCGGACCGAATCGAGAAAGGGCAATGTGACGGCTGTAACGAATTTGTCGATTATCGAGCAAGGGGGTTTCCTGGGGATATTTGTTTATTTCCCACTCAGCTTCGCAAAAGAGCCAAGTTTTACAGAACCCGAATTTTGCGGTTCCGATACCGAGCCATGCTTTATCGGTTCGCGGCAAAGCTTCGCTGGGCATTTACGTAAAAATTCAGTACTCCCATCATCCCGCCAAGGACTGGCGGGCCCCAGAAGCCAGGGATGGCTAAAAGACGCCTCATCATACATCAAAGATCCGAGGCGTAGCCTCGCTAAGCATACTCGTATACTGGGGCCGTCCTGATTGGCTTCGATTTCGGGTAGAGAAGCGCTTCCAGGTGCTGGATTGTCCGTGGCGCAAGCAGCGTGTCGCCGCAAACGGAGCAGACCTCCGCGGGAACATCCTCGAAAACGAATATCTCGGTGCCTCGCCGCAAGGTGTGGATGATTCGCTTTGGTTCGAACTGTCCGGGACAGCCTTGGATACTACATTTCATTGCGATCTCCTCGTTGGAAGGGTGTGATCCACTTGGGCGGTTTTGGTTCATAGACTGTAATAATGATGACGACGTCCAACGACGTTGTACACACGATGTGTAAAGGATGCCTCGATGAGGCCAGCCCACACAATAAACAACACGGACCACGCTGGTGATCCGGATAATTCTCTATGACTTCGGCATCGAAAAGAACCTCGCGAACCGCGTCATACGATACATTCTCGGCGACCATTTCCTGGTGGGCATGGATGGTTACGTGGATACTATTCGCAAATGCCTGCTCTCGGAGCCTGGAAACAATCCTGGCCGAATCCCGATACCCTGTGCCTTTCATGCAAAAATTCCAACTGCGCCAAAATCCATTCGGTATCTTCTTTGATCTTCTCGAAAACTTACTTGTCATTTTCCTCATTTTCCGGCAAAAACAGAACAGGCTCACCGGATTTTTCCAGATACGCTATTTTCGAGGCCGACTCGATAATTTTCCGCACCGCGGCCAACCGGTTCCTGTCCGCATTGTCCAGGTCTTGGTTTTCTTCGGGTTCCTCTTTGGGCGGCGCGACCCGAAGCTCGACATTGAATCCCCTGTCTATTCTATTGGCTATCTTGTTCAGTGAATGGCGGAGTTCCGTTGAAACTTCGTTTTTCCTTTCGGATTCGAGTTGCTCGCCGTATTTTTCCATCAGCTCGGTTGCCAGTTTTTCAAGCTCCGGTTTCACCATTGATTTCGCATGGTCATCTATTCCTTTCAACACGTCTTCTGGAAGTTTTTGATCGACGAGTCCTTTCTTAAGGTTTTTGATTTCCAAGACCTGCTTATATAGTGCCACAATCCTTTCCACGGCGATGGCGATACACGCCCCAATTCCCGGTATGTAGTCCAGAAATATCGATAATTCACTGGATGATATTTGCCGGATTTTCAGAGGTTCCCGTTGCCCTGTGACCAATTCGGAGAAAACCAATAATGATTTTTCCAATTCCACGAGTTCCGAGCCGAAGCTCTTCAAGTTATCTTTGACATAAGAGCGGGGAACGATGATCCCTATCTCGCATTCATCATCGCAAAGCTCGTCCTCGGCCACGCCGAAATATTCAAGCCCAGAAACCAATCTATTCAAGTTGCTTTCCGTGGAGGATAATCTGTTACGAATCTGCTCAAGTTCCTTCAGAGCCATCTGCGGTGTAATCGGATTTCTTTCGAAAATATTTTTGATCTTTTTCACGAGCCTCGATCCGAATTCATCCGCGACACCAAGTTCGTCCACGGCATCACGCCAGGCAGGGCTGAAATCATCGACAGGTGATGTTTCCAGCCTTTTGTAAAGGTTGGATAAATGAGCGGCGAGTTGTTCTTGGTACTCTGGATGTGGATTTTCGACCAAATGCTGCAGCGCTTGAATCGTTTCATTGAGGATAGATACCGTTTCCGATCGAGCCAGTTCATCTCTCAATACTCTGGCGATGATGTGGAGTTTTGTCGTATTCATGATTTTTATGTCCTGATGCGGGAACCGCCTCCTAATCTCGTTTTCCCGAGATATTTGCGGAATCGGCGGTGCTGTTAACGGCTATTTTTCTTTCACAGCTGGTTTTTACATCCCGATCTCTGCCCGAATACCATTTGAAATAAAGAATATTGACGCCGACCAACACCGCACACAATGCCACATATTGCAAGGGAGCATAATAGCTGTCGTAACCCTCGATCAAAGGCCATGTCTGACTCTGGAATCCGTTTGGAGGACTATGCCCCATCCAGGCAAACCCCATGAGAGAAAGGTGCACCAAGGCGAAACCAAGCCAAAGTATCCTGCGATCGGTATGTGACTTCCATACATCGAATAGCAGGGTCATGTAAATAATATAGACGAGCCACGTCAGCGCATGGAAATGCGACCACGAAGTCCGATAAGAGTGGTCGGAGTGTCTTTCCTTGCATTCTTCGCTGCTTTTCTTTTTACAGGGATTGTACAAGAACGCTTCCCATCCCTTGATACCTTTTCCCGCCTTGCTCCCAAGAACCGGCTCTTCCACGTGGTGTCTGATCCACAGCCCGGCCTGGGTCGCCGAGGAAACGTAATTGCGAATGTGAATATCGATCATGAAGGAAACCACGCAGGCGAGCGCCAATACGGTGCAGGCCAGGGTTATGCCGGGCGATAGTACGTGATTCAGTATTCCATCCGTGTCCAAGGCGGGATGCTCGTCTTTTCGATTGGGTTTTCGGAAGTACGGGATCAGGGTGTGAGCGACAAAACCAAAAACCAATATACCAATAAGCAGGAATTTATTGTGAAACCACTCGTCTTGTAACGCCTGTAGCAGCTTGATTTCCGCTGCGACCTTTTTATGTTCCTCTTCCAGTATCGAGAAGGCGATACCGTCATGAGATAATTTCGAGGCTTGGTTCGTAATTTGGCTGTCGACGGCATTTGAATCCAAGTTTCCATGAGAGAGGCCGCCTTCATGCAATTTCAATGGAGGAAACCAAAACACGACGAATAAGATGATGGTCGCCAATACGAACCAAAGGGGATAGAGAATCTTCGACAGGTTTCTTTTATTTCGCTTCGTTTTATTCACTTTCCACCCCTGATTGAAAAGTTTTCGATAATCATCCGGAGGTGCATCGACGCCCAATCGGCCCAGAAAGACCTTACGTCGGGCGAAGGGGTTCCCAGGATGTCTTGATTATTTTGTTTGATTATGCAATTCCTCCTCGACAATTGACATAACCGCCCGAATGTTTGTGGTTGGTCGAAGGGTTTTAGCGATTGTGATTTCACGGAAATTCACGGGTGGTTTTTGCCATCCATGGCGTCTGGGTCCCGGCATTCCCTGACGGAATGACGGAAGTGGTAAATCCCTACACAATCACCCGAAACAACCTCTCTCGCCATCCCGGCAGTCCATGCCGGGACCCAGATGCCAGGGATGGCAACAGGATTTGGTTGCGGCCTTGGCCGCGCTAAGGAGAGACAAATGAGGGAGCCGGTGTTACCGTGTAGGCCTGTCTAATTTGTTCGTTTCCCACTCAGCTTCGCAAACGATTTTGCTTTACCTGATGCTTCAGTCTGCCTCGTCGGTTCGAGCACAAGCTTCGCTAGTTGTTGTTGGCAATAACGTTTCCGGTAATAGATATGAGTTATAACTACTTTGTTTTAGCAAAAATTTTGCACGTAATCGCCGTTGTAATTTGGATAGGTGGGGTCGCCTTCGTGACGACCGTGCTGATTCCTGCCCTCAGAAAAACGCAATCACCCGAGGAGCGTTTGAAAATATTCGAGCTTCTCGAGGGTAAATTCAGCTTACAAGCAAAATTCACTACCCTGCTGACGGGGGCAACCGGTTTCTATATGCTTCATGCGATGAATGCATGGTCGTCGTCCATGCAGTGGTGGGTTTATCCCATGATTTTCGTGTGGGCTCTCTTTACGGTAGTGCTATTCGTCCTCGAGCCCTTGTTTTTACACAAGCAATTTCACAAGCGGGCCACAACCGATAGCGAAAAAACATTTTTCGTCTTGCAAATCATGCATATCGTCTTGTTGACCATAAGCTTGTTGGTTATCTTTTGTGTTGTTGCAGGCGTGCGCGGCCTTTTGTTTTAGCAAGATATTGCCGATTATCCTGTTTATTTCCCGCTCATCTTGACAAATGAGTCGAGTTTTACAGAACAGCAATTTCACTTTACCGATACTTAGGTCTGCCTCGCCGGTTCGAGCACAAGCTTCGCCAGTCATTGACATTGGAATCAGGTAATTAAGGTTACCGATATTATTACCCGTGTCATGTCATTAGTCCGTTCTCGGTCTCTGAAAAATCTTCGACAAAACGATCAAAAAATTGGCTCTTCAAAAAATCCATGGATAGAGGTTTACCATCCCAATAGTGTTTGGAGGTGGCGGAGGAGGTAGGTAAGTCATCAGTTCGAGAAGAGCCCTGTGGGCTTGTGGACGAGTCCACAGGACACTAAAAAACAGTGTCCCTAGACCTACTGGGTCCACCCGGTCAAGTATGGTCGGTAGATTAGAGTGTGGGAACTCCGTGGGAAAACGGCTGGTTTTTACATGGAGTTTCTTGCGGTCGTAAAGCGGAATCCACGAACCATCCACATACAAATCCGATCATTACGGATCAAACCCTACCCACAAATAAAAAACCCCACCAGTCATGGCGGGGTTTTTTATTGGGGTTTCCGAGTGTGATGTAAAAGATTACATCATGCCACCCATACCACCCATGCCACCCATATCACCCATGCCACCGCCTGGCATGCCAGGGGTGCCTTCTTCCTTCTTGGGCGCCTCGGCGACCATAGCCTCGGTGGTAATCATGAGGCCGGCGATGGAGGATGCGTTTTGCAATGCGATACGCACCACCTTGGCAGGGTCGAGTATACCCATGGCGATCATGTCGCCATATTCTTCCTTGGCGGCGTTGAAGCCGTAGTTGCCCGTACCATTGGCCACGTTATTGAGTACAACGGAGGCTTCGGCACCGGCGTTGGCGGCGATTTGACGCAGAGGCTCTTCCATGGAGCGACGCGCGATGCCGATGCCGACGTCCTGGTCATGGTTTTCGCCTTTGAGATCCTTGAGGCTATCCAGGGAGCGAATCAAGGCTACGCCGCCACCCGGCACGACGCCTTCTTCGACCGCGGCGCGTGTTGCATGCAGCGCGTCTTCTACTCGGGCCTTCTTTTCTTTCATTTCGACTTCGGTGGCCGCGCCAACCTTGATGACGGCAACGCCTCCGGCGAGTTTGGCAACCCGTTCCTGGAGTTTTTCCCGGTCGTAGTCGGAGGTGGTCTCTTCGATCTGCTGGCGGATCTGATTGACCCGGGCCTCGATGTCTCCTTTGCTGCCAGCGCCATCGACGATAGTGGTGTTTTCTTTGGTGATGACGATCTTCTTGGCCGTACCGAGGTCATCGAGGCTGGCTTTTTCCAGGGAGAGCCCTATCTCTTCGGCGATGACCGTGCCGCCGGTCAAAATGGCCATGTCTTGCAACATTGCCTTGCGGCGGTCGCCGAAGCCGGGGGCCTTGACGGCGGCTACCTTGACGATACCGCGGATGGTGTTGACCACCAATGTCGCCAGGGCTTCGCCTTCGACATCTTCGGCAATGACCAAAAGGGAGCGACCGGCCTTCGCAACGCCTTCGAGGAGCGACAGCATCTCGCGGATATTGGATATTTTCTTGTCGTGCAGAAGGATGAAGGGATCTTCCAGTTCAGTGGTCATGTTCTCCTGCTTGTTGATGAAGTAGGGGGACAGATAACCACGATCGAATTGCATCCCTTCGACGACGTCGAGCTCGTTTTCGATGGTGGAGCCTTCTTCTACCGTAATGACGCCCTCTTTGCCTACCTTGCTCATGGAGTCGGCGATGATTTGACCAATGTCGGTATCGGCATTGGCGGAAACGGTGCCTACCTGGGCGATGGCCTTGTCGTCGGTGCAGGGGGATGCGGCTTCCTTGAGGCCTGCCGTGGCTGCGATGACCGCTTTATCCAGCCCTCGCTTGAGGTCCATGGGATTCATGCCGGCGGCTACGGATTTCAAGCCTTCCTTGAGCATTGCCTGAGCCAGGACGGTGGCGGTGGTGGTGCCATCACCAGCCACGTCGGATGTCTTGGAGGCAACCTCCTTGACCATCTGGGCGCCCATGTTTTCGAATTTATCTTCCAGTTCGATCTCCTTGGCTACCGAAACGCCATCTTTGGTTACGGTGGGAGCGCCAAAGCTCTTTTCGAGCACTACATTACGGCCTTTGGGGCCCAGGGTGACTTTTACGGCATTTGCCAGAACATTCACGCCTCTTAGCATCCGTTGGCGCGAGTCTTCACTGAAGCGTACTTCTTTCGCGGACATATCAAACTCCTGAATCAACTGAATTTTCGTTGTGTTGTGCACACCCACGGCTTGCGTGGATTTTGGTAGTGTCGCAAATTGGCGCAGCTTTTATGTTGCGTGTATCCGCAAGCGAGCATGGTTGTAGCGGAAAATCGTATTTACGGTATTTTTTGGAACACTACTCCGAAGATCGCGCCTAGTCTTCGATGATGGCCATGATGTCTTCTTCGCGCATGACGAGTAATTCCTCGCCGTCGATTTTTACCTCGGTTCCGGAGTATTTCCCGAACAGCACTTTGTCGCCTATCTGGATATCGAGAGGACGAATTTCGCCTTTTTCGAGAATTTTACCTTTTCCTACGGCGGTGACTTTTCCCTGAATCGGTTTTTCCGTAGCGGTGTCCGGGATGACGATACCGCCCGGTGAGGTGCGTTCTTCCTCGATTCTTTTGATGATAACGCGGTCGTGTAACGGCCGAATATTCATGGAAGTCTCTCCTGATAAAGATGCGTTGAGAACGCCGGGGTTGGCGTCCGCGATAATCGAAAGAGTTTAGTAAAGTTTTTAAGAATAAAACGCTTGTTAGCGCTCACCCTCAATGAGTGCTAATGATATGGGCAAATGTCGTGATGTCAAGAGCCGATGAGATGATAGTGAACATCCTCGGCTCCGCTCACCAATCCCTGCTGGAATGGCGATAGTCGCGGAAACCATGAAGAACCACTATCTGGTATCCTCTCCATTCTTGAAAAACCAAATTGAAGCAGAGGAAGATGACAGCGCTAACGAAGCTTCGCCTCAAACCGACAAAGCATGATTTAGCATTGGTAAAGCAAAATTACTATTTTGTGAAATTTGACTTGTTTGTGAAGCCGAGCGGGAAATAAACAAAATAAACCTGGTATTCGATTCATCGACCATCGAGGCAAATCGTCATAAACAGTGTATAAAAACAGACAAAGTAGACGTAAATACATTGCTGGTATTGCTATAACGATAGCTCAATGGTAAACGCAAGGCGATCAGTGTGGTTTAGATTCCGTCTCCCGATGAGGGAGACCAAAGGCGATTGGGTAGGGAAAACAAAAAACCTTGCGATAAAGATCAACTCGATTCCATCACGACGCGCACCGGCTCGGAACCTAGCAGGATCCGAGATAACCCCTCCGATACAAGGGATATAAAAATCCGACGAGCTTGACCGAAACCAATCCTGGCCTTCCTCCTATTTGGCCTTCTCCGGTCCACCGAGGTTTTTCCATCCGAACCTATCCAACCATACCAGCTTATCGTAATAACGCCGGATTTTCCGAACAAATTGAACGGGCTCATGGCCCCGCGCGTACCCGTGACGAGTCTTCGAATACCATTTCTTTTTGCTGATCAAGGGCAAAAACTCCCTAACATTCTCCCAACGGTCCGAATCCGACCCGGCGTGCTGGGTAAGAATGCGGGCATCCTCGAGATGCCCGAACCCTACGTTATAAGAGGCCAGCGCAAACCAGGTTCGGTCCGGTTCCCCGATCCGTTTAGGGACTTTATTCTCCTTGAGATAGGCGAAATAACGCGCTCCACCGAAAATACTTTGTTTTTCATTGGTGCGATCCTTCACGCCGAGCTGTCTGGCCGTATCGGAAGTAAGCATCATGATACCTCGCACACCGGTAGGCGATACCGCCTTGGGGTTCCAGTGGGACTCCTGATAGCCAATAGCGCTCAACAGATGCCAATCGACACCGTGACGTATGGCAGCCGTCTTGAAGTAACCCTTATATTTCGGCAAACGAACCTTGACGTGATGTAGAAACTTACGTGATTCGATATAGTTGAAACGCTTCATATGGCCGTAGTATCGATCGGTGATATCGGCCATTTCGCCGTTTTTCTCTATCTTCTCGAAAAAAAGCCTGGCCGCAATAAAAAGACTCTTGTCCATATCGAGGGAAAAAGCCCAAGCCAGCGACTTCGGCTCACCGATGTCGAACGCAACCTCCAAATCCGGATAGAGCTGCTTCATCAAGGCAACTTCATGAGAATCGGCAACGGTAACATCGATCTTCCGCTGCAACACCAGCGATAAGAGTTCTTCCGTATTACTCGAGGAATGCTCCCGCCAAATGAAGTCCGGATTCTTGGCATCGATCTCCCGCAATGCCTTCGCGCACTCGCAGCCCCGTGGCACTTCCACAAGTATTCCGGCAAGGTCCTCGACTCTCTTGAGGCGATCGCTCTCCCGCCGATAGACAACTTGTTGACGTATTTCCCGATAGTGAGGACCAAAGCGGGCTACGGCCTTGTGCCGAGAAGTAACCTTCAGGCCGGCCACCAGATGTCCCCGCTCGTGCTTCATGGCATCGATAGCCTGCTCGTCATCCTCCACCAAAACGATTTTCAGGCGAACACCGAGCTCATCGGCAAAACGCTCGGCAAGGACATATTCAAAGCCTGTAAAACCATTATTCCCTCGATAACAGGTCGTCAGGTTATCGCGGACAATCACCCGTAACTCGCCCGATTCTCTTACCTGCTCCAAGACATCCTGGTGCCGCGAGCAAAACATGGTAGAAAAACCGATAAAGATGATTGTGATTATTTTTATAGTAATTATCGGAATTTTCACACTACGGACAATTCTCTGAATTCAGCAGTGGAGCAAATTCTCTAGCGAAGCTTCGCCTCGAACCGATGAAGCATGATTTAGCATTGGTAAAGCAAAATTACTGTTTTGTAAAATTTGACTTATTTGCGAAGCCGAGCGGGAAATAAGCAAATTAACCGACTAAATTATCCCTTATTATCCTGACAACAAGTCACGTTGTGTAGCTCATGCCCCTCAACAACGAAAGATCTCACGCGCGATGAAAAATGACAACCATCGAAAACAACCACGGAACATCGTTGTCTCACCCAGGCCTCATATTAGTCCATCCTGCTCCCATCCTCTCGGATTCTCCACCATGGACCCAAGGCTCGACACGGGTGGGTGGCTAGCCCTTATTTTGTGTATTCCCCGCTCATCTCTCTCAGCAGGGACTTTCACCCCGCAAGATGTACCAAGCCGTTCCTGTCGCGACAGAGGATAAAGGATCAACACTCCCTAGCGAAGCTTGTGCTCGAACCGAGCAAGACATGACCCGGTATCGGTAAAGCAAAATTGCCATTCTATAATGGTGACTCATTTGCGAAGATGAGCGGGAAATACACAAAATATTCCGATTCGATCTCCGCAGGCAGTCGATAGTTCTCGCCCGTTTGTTCGCTCAACCATCGGGGGTATTCCGTTGATACCCATGGAACGCATGTCGATAACCCGACGCTGGCTACGGCCTCAATTCCCGCCGCCCGAGGACTTCCACCCGATAACGCAAAACAAGGATCACAGTCGACAAAACGACCTCCGTCACCCCCAAGGAGAAGAACTTTCCGACACCTACCCGGCATTTCAGGTCTTCATCGAAACCATCTCTCAGCTCTTTCAGCCCCCTCGCCCGGCATAGCCGAAACCAAAAAGGAAAAAGTCGACGCTTTGAAAAATACTCCTATCTTTATGATTATAAATGCGGATTTTTCTCAATCCAAGATTGATCGCTTCGATATTTTGTTCAAGCTTTCACGGGCAACGGACCCATTTATTTATTTCCCGATCATCTTCGCAAATAAGTCAAGCTTTACAGAACAGAAATTTTGCTTTACCGATACCTAGCGAGGCTGCACCTCAGACCAATGAAGCATGATTTTGTATTAGTAAAGCACTCTTAAAATTCGATCCATTTGTAAAGCCGAGCGGGAAATAAACAAATTAGGTCTGCTTTATCGATTCGAGCACAAGCTTCGCTAGGTTTTTTCGAGGCTGCGCTCGGAAAAATTGCTCCTTCGGAAAACAACAGAAACCATAACCCAGAACACTGCAACCTCTGCCGTTACCAACATGTCTGTCTGTAACGGATCTTCAAGGACTAAAAAATCTCCCAACAGTAATCATCCTTTCAAGGCATCGACCATGATCTGCAGAGAATCGCAAAAGTGGATAGAGGTCGGGGTATATTGCTTTTCGAGTCAGGCGCACCATGGCCATGGAACTCCTGGGGCTTTGACATCAGAGTTTCCGGATCGTCGATATAGCTCCGTTTTGTTCAGCCGAAGGCACGGCGCCCGACGCTCTTCCAGTATATGCCGCAAGTGAAAATGAGGGTCGGGCATATCATCGCCCCCCGCCAACCATACCAGTCTTGGAAGGCCGCCTTGGAAACTTTCCTGGCCCTTCGGGATACAGCAAAGGAACGGAACGAGCCCAACAAGGGACAGAGATCTTCGAAGCGCACGGGGGACTCCCTTCCCGATCGACCTTGCTTAGGTAGCGCCGGAATATCACCACAAAACCGACTCGGTGCTAGAGCATAACCGAGAAACACCTTGATTTCCCATAGCGTAGCAAAGCCGTAACTAAATTCGGCTAACCTAATTTTATTTATTTCCCGCTCAGCTTCACTATTGGATCAAGCTTTACAATGCGCCAATCTTTCTTTACCAATACCGGGTCATGCGTTGTCGGCTCAAGGCGAAGCTTTGCTAGGCTATAAACAACCCGGATGTCATCCCAATCGAAGGGAGAAATCCTGCACGTTCGAGACTCCTTCCGGATCAAAAGATTTCTCGTCTCGCTCGAAATGACACACCGATGCTTGAAAAAAGCTTGCACTAAAAACAAGAAATCGACGGATAGTAAACGGAATCAATTCGAACCACGGGATAAATCGGAACCTTCGGGGAACGTACCGTATCGGGGACTTTGGCGACCACACTGCAAAATGAATGGTCAGACAGGCTCGAAGTCTATTTTGCGCTGGTCGAGATCGACGCGCACCAAGCGCACATCAATAACGTCGGCAAGCCGGTAGATGCGCCGAGTCCGTTCACCCACCAAACGATGATGGATGGGGTCGAAATGGTAGTAGTCATTGCCAAGGGCGGTGACGTGCACCAGCCCTTCCACATAGATGCCATCAAGCTCGACGAAGATACCAAACGAGGTGACAGCAGTGATTCTCCCCGAAAAGGCCTCTCCGACCTTGTCGAGCATGTATTGACATTTCAACCAATCGATGACATCCCGCGTGGCCTCGTCGGCGCGACGCTCGGTGGCGGAACAATGGGCACCGAGTCCTTCGAACTTTTCAGTTGTCACGGGGAACCCGGATCGATTACCGTTTTTGAGGATGTAGCGGATGGCACGGTGGATCAGGAGATCGGGATAACGCCGTATCGGCGAAGTGAAGTGGGTATAGCAGTCCAGGGATAAACCAAAGTGGCCGGTATTTTCGGGATCATAGGTAGCCTGAGAAAGGGAACGTAATAACACGGTCTGGACAAGATGGGCATCGGGTCTCTTGGCGACCTTTTCCAACAAAGCAGCGTAGTGAGCAGGCTCGGGAGACTCGCCACCCCTCAGCCGAAGCCCAAACCCTCGCAGGAAGGCACGGAGATCATCCAACTTGTCCGGCGCTGGACCGTCGTGTACCCGGTACAAAGTGGGCATTCTGTGCCTTTGCAAGAAACGACCCGCCGTTATATTGGCGGCAATCATGCATTCTTCGATGATCCGGTGCGCATCGTTGCGAACGAGTGGTTCCAAGCGTTGGATCTTCCTTTCCGGGCCGAATATTACCCGGGTTTCGGTCCCATCGAACTCGATAGCACCGCGCTGGAGGCGTGCGCTTCGGAGTACCCGGTAGAGCCGATAGAGTTCGTCCAAATGAGGCACGAGTGCCCGATATCGACACCGAGTACCGGCGTCTCTAGCAACCACGATGGCAGCTACTTCGTCATAGGTAAGGCGCGCCTGGGAGCACATCACTCCCTCGATAAACCGAGAACGGGTGATTTTCCCTGTCCTGTCGATGAGCATCTCACAGGCAAGACATAGTCGATCTACCTGCGGGTTTAATGAGCATAATCCATTGGACAACGACTCGGGCAGCATGGGAATGACCCGACCGGGAAAATAGACCGAGTTGCCGCGTAAACGGGCCTCATTATCCAAGGCGGTGCCATCCGTCACATATGCGGATACATCGGCGATGGCAACGAGGAGCTTCCAACCACTAGGTGTGGGGCGACAATAGACAGCATCATCGAAATCCTGGGCATCGGAACCATCGATAGTGACCAATGGATATTGGCGAAGATCGATACGACCACGTCTGTCGGCCTCCAAAATTTCCAGGCCGAATCGATTGGCCTGGTCGATGACGGCGTCGGGCCATTCTACAGGTAGTCCATATCCGTAAATCGCGACATCGATTTCCAACCCGGGCGCCATGTGTTCTCCGAGTACCCGCACGATACGTCCGATTGGCTGGGAGTAACTGCTTGGTTGCTCGATGATCTCGACGAGGACGATGTCACTATTTACCGCACCACCGGTTTGATCGGGGGGAATAAGTATATCCTGATGAATCTGTTTTCGGTCCGGGACTACGAGACTGATCCCACGTTCCGTGATTATCCGTCCCACTACCCGGGTAGTGTTACGCTCCAGGATCTCCACGAGCATTCCCCGCTTCCGACCTCGGCGATCGACCCCGGTAATACCCGCCACGGCCCGATCATTGTGCAATACCGCGCGCATCTCTCGGGTCGAGAGATAAATATCCTCTCCCCCACTATCGGGGATTAGGAATCCAAACCCATCGGGATGTGCAACAACTCGCCCACTTGTCAAGTCCATTTTATGGACCAATCCATACCCTTGTCGACGATTTTGAATTAGCTGACCATCACGTTGCATGGCGCGCAAACGCCGGTCGAGCGCCGTACGCTGTTCTGCGCAGGTTAGCCCTAGCTCATGGACGATTTCTTTGAATGTAAGAGGAACACCTCGTTCGGTCAGTAAATGCAATAAATGCTCGCGACTCGCGATGGGCTGGCCATATTTGCGTACTTCACGCGCGGCCTTGGGATCACGATCCGACCGCCAACTGGTGTTATGCAAGGGAGAAACTATTTAGCAGGGGTTATCGAGAAAAGGGAGGGAAAGATCAAGCGATCGAGCCTTTGGCATATCACGGCTATTATTTTCGAGATTAGATTCGATTATCAATGAAATACTCAACCTGTCCAATCGGATTATGATATCAGCGATAAAATCACCAATACTTCATTCGTGCTAATCTTTTCGCCACACTACTACTCGACGGCGCCATGACCGAATATTCCACGATACGAAGCTCGCATGGAGAGGCTGTCAAGGTGAAATCGCTGCGATACAGGCGGTCATCAACGCATTTGGATAAAGGCCGAGCGCAAGAATCGCAAGGGCATTGGCACTTATCATTACTCGCATACCTACTTCCGGCTGTACCGGTGCTCGATCATGTGGGGCCTCGAAATACATCAATCGCACGACCCGTAGATAATAAAAGAGACCAATGATGGCAAAACATGCCGCCACTACGGCAAGCCATGTCATATCCGCATAGATGAGTTCCCTGAGTACCGACCATTTGGCCCAGAAACCAAGAAACGGCGGCACACCTGCCATGGATAACATAAAAATTAGCATCAAAAAAGCATACCAAGGACTACGGTCATTCAAGCCCTTGAAATCATCCAGCCGATCGGACTCGACGCCGGTACGGCTCAATAGGATGATCATGCCGAATCCCCCGGCAGCCATCAAGGTATAGACAATCACATAGAATGTCGATGCGGAAAAACCTGCCTTCGTACCCGCAATCATACCCAGAAGCAGAAATCCTGCATGGGCAATGGTCGAATAGGCGAGCATCCGCTTTAGGTTAGTCTGGGATATGGCAATGATATTTCCAATAGCCATGGACAAAATCGCCACTATTATCAGCATTTGTACCCAATCATCCCTAAGACCGATAAGGCCATCCACCAATAAACGCATCAACATGGCAAACGCCGCAATCTTCGGTGCAGTGCCGATGAACAGCGTAACCGCAGTGGGCGCACCCTGATAAACATCGGGAACCCACATGTGGAACGGTGCCGCACCGAGCTTGAAGGCGATTCCAACCAAAACAAAAATCAATCCTACGATCAAAACCGAATGGGATCCGGCAAAATCCCGACCAAGCGAATCCTCACCGACTACCCCAACCAGATAATTACTGATACCTATCAGGTCCAAAGTGCCGGTAACGCCATAAAGCAACGACATCCCATACAACAGCATCCCGGAAGCCAAAGCACCCAGGACAAAATACTTCATGGCGGCCTCGGAAGCAGTTATGGATTCCCGGTGAAATGCCACCATGGCATACAGTGACAGCGATAATAGTTCCAGGCCAAGGTACACGGTCAGCAGACTATGCGCTGAAACCAAAACCAACATACCGAGCACCGCCATGAGAGCGAGAATGAAATATTCTCCCTTGAAAAGGTTTCGATCCTGTAAGTAAGGTTTGGAATACGCAAATACGAAAAAAGTCACCAATACAATGAACACCTTCAAAAGCGCCGCCAAAGGATCGTTCACGAAGGTATCATGGAAGCATAATACTGACTGTTCAGGCCGAACCATCAATACAAGAATTGCTACGCCAACTAAGGTTGCTTGAGATATCTGATAGGTAAAAAGTCGATAGTGTTCCGGCAAGAATGCATCCACCATCAAAATCAACGCAATCATAGCGAGAAGGAAGATTTCAGGAATAACGGGGAACAAATCTTGTATGGTAAGTGTCATGATTCGTGACTCGTGATTCGCTTCGCTGGAGCAGACTGTGTGAATTCTAATGCTATCTTCATGGATTTCCTGACTTGCGAAGAACCAACGACAGGCGCCTCCCACCCTCGACCCCGGTTTAACTGAGTATGTCTCTTAGCGCGCCGATCCCAATTCCTCCCTCGCTTGGGAAAATAAAATCCATATCGAACCGTATCATGATAACCGTTTATGGCTAACGCCAACGGAAAATAGCCGGCACCGGGACTTAACGCAATCAGTTGTTTCCACAACCTTAAGCTTCCCTGGTAATCCTGATATTGCAGCGTGGTATTACATCAAAAAAAGCGGCGATCAGAGATCGTCAAGGGAAAGTTACAATAGAAAATCTTTCAAGGTAAAAGCCAACTAGTTTTGTGTAGCCACTCAAAAAGAGTTCCCCAAAAAATAACCTACCTTTCTATGAAGTATTTCGGTTCATCCGACTAAAGCGTACTTTGTTTCATGGAGGCCCTTGATTTTCAACTT
>CAZSVE010000027.1:0-35488 GCA_964610175.1 uncultured Thiotrichales bacterium | reverse complement strand
CTAAATATTTGATCGACCTCGCTCCACTACCTCCTGTATGGGATCTTTCATTTTCTGGGGTGATGGAAGCCCTCTTCATGAGCGTTAGAAGAAACTTCTTGTTGTTGTATTCCGTTACGTTACGGGTTACAGTTTGTGCATGATTCGGAGTTTCAAGCACAAGGGCCTCGAACTATTCTTCGGGACGGGAAAGAAATCAGGGATCCAAGCCAAACACGCAAAGCGGCTTCGGCTGATTCTAGGCAGGCTCGATGCGTCCGTTTCACCCGAAGATATGAATCTACCTGGGCTTTTTCTGCATTCATTATCAGGGAAACGTGCCGATATTTGGTCGGTGCGAGTTAGCGGCAACTGGCGAATGACTTTCCGTTTTAACGGTCAGCATGCCGAAATCATCGATTATGTGGACTATCATTAGGGGTCTTTATCATGCTTATGCACAATCCTCCCCATCCCGGCGAAGTCATCAAGAAACTCTGTCTCGATCCCTTGGGTTTAACTATCACCGAGGCAGCAAAGTCCTTGGATGTCAGCCGCAAAACCCTATCTGGCATCATCAACGGTAAGGCCGGCGTCAGCCCCGAAATGGCAGTCCGATTGTCCATCGTATTCAATACCTCTTCCGAGAGTTGGATCAATCAACAATCCCGATACGATCTTTGGCAAGCGGAGCAGCGCCGAAATGAACTCCAGGTAAAACCATTACCGACACTGTGTGTCGATTTGTCCAGCCAAGCGGCTCCTTAGAAATCGCTCACCGCATTCAGCACCTTCATTGCATCCACCGTAGGTCCTACATCATGGACGCGCAAAATGGTGGCTCCTTTGGTGGCCGCGATAAGCGCGGCGGCAATGCTGCCAAACAGGCGTTGTTCCACTGGCTTATCCAGGATCGTCCCAATCATGGATTTTCGGGACAACCCTGCCAGGACGGGAATTTCCGTATCCGCGAGACGATTCAGATGCGCCAAAAGACGCAGGTTATGGCGCAGGGTCTTTCCGAATCCAAATCCCGGATCGATCCACAGCCTATGCCGAGGAATCCCGTATTCCTCGCAGGCCGCCACCCGCGCCAGCAGGAAATCACGCACCTCTTCTACCACATCCTCATACCTTGGCGTTTCCTGCATGCTCGATGGTTCACCTTGCATATGCATGAGGCAGATGGATACCCCGAGCCCATGAGCCATCTCCATGGCGCCCTCGGTACGTAGCGCCCGTACGTCGTTGATCATTTCGGCGCCTTTCGATACGGCCTCCTCCATCACTTGGGGGCGACTCGTGTCGATGGAGATCGATACGGGCATTTCGGCGCGTATGGCTTCGATGACGGGAACCGTTCGATCCAATTCCTGCTGTACCGAGACCGATGCGGCGCCAGGCCGCGTGGATTCTCCTCCCACATCGATGATATGGGCCCCCTCTTCGACCATCCGTCGCGCCCGAGAGATGGCCGCACCGGGGCGTAGAAAAAGCCCCCCATCCGAGAAGGAATCCGGGGTAACATTCAATATCCCCATGATCCGTATCGGAGTAGTAGGGGAATGGGGTTGCATCGCTTGCAAATTGGGCTCCTTTCTGTAAATTCCTGGCGTTTCGATCGTTCGATGGAGAGATACTTCCGTTGTAGCCTTTTCGGGGACCTGTGAGCAGGAATTGGTCAATAGGCCTTTGGAATTGGGGTACTCGGAGGACTCCCTTTTACGATGTCGAAAATCGGCTTTTTTGGTACGGACGAACGATCCGCTTGGCATCACTACTTCGATGCATTATCGTACACAAACTTGAAATACGGTCAAAATCCCGAACCGTCGCCATTGCCCGAAAATCGCCACAGGACCTGAAAAGGTCGTTCAAAAAAAAGAGGGCCACCACCCATGCTCGAAATCACGCTCAGCGTTGCCATGTTCACGATTATCGTGCTGCTTTTGGTTTTCATCATCATCGGAGCAAGGTACAAGCTGGTCAGTACCGGACATGTCACCGTTACCGTCAACGACGAACGGGACGTTCAGGTACCGGTCGGCATGAAATTATTGGGTGCGCTGGCAAATGCCCACCTATTCGTCCCTTCCGCTTGTGGTGGGGGTGGTACCTGCGGGCAGTGCTGCATCAAGGTATTCGAAGGTGGTGGCGCCATCCTTTCCACCGAGACATCCTTCATCAACAAGCGTGAAGCCCTCGAAGGCAAGCGCATGTCCTGCCAGATCGCCGTCAAGCAGGACATGCGCATCGAGGTGCCCGAAGAGGTCTTCGGTGTAAAGAAATGGGAATGCCGGGTTCGTTCCAATCGTAGCGTGGCTACCTTCATCAAGGAACTCATCCTGGAATTACCCGAGGGGGAAAACGTCGATTTTCGCGCCGGCGGTTATATCCAGATCGAATGTCCGCCCCACGAGTTGAAATACGCCGACTTCGATATAGAGTCGCAGTTCCGCGATGAATGGGATCGCTACGACCTGTGGCGGTACCACTCCAAGGTCAAAAAGACCACGGTCCGCGCCTACTCCATGGCCAGTTACCCCGGAGAAAAGGGCATCATCATGCTCAATGTGCGTATTGCCAGTCCCCCGCCCAATGCCCCCGAAGCCCCGCCAGGGATCATGTCCTCCTATATCTTCGGTCTCGAATCCGGAGACAAGGTCACCATCTCCGGGCCATTCGGCGAATTCTTTGCCCGGAACACCGACCATGAAATGGTCTTCATCGGCGGCGGGGCCGGCATGGCGCCCATGCGCTCGCACATCTTCGACCAACTGCTCCGGCTCGACAGCAAACGCAAGATCACCTTCTGGTATGGGGCGAGAAGCAAACGGGAGGTCTTCTACCAGGAAGACTTCGACCGGCTACAGGCCGAAAACGAAAACTTCAAGTGGTTCATCGCGCTCTCCGAGCCCCAACCCGAAGACAATTGGACCGGGCTCACCGGGTTCATCCACCAGGTGCTCTACGACAATTACCTCGCCGAGCATCCCGCCCCCGAGGACTGCGAATACTACATGTGCGGACCACCCATGATGAATTCCGCCGTGATCGCCATGCTGGAGGATACCGGCATCGAGCGCGAAAACATCATGCTGGATGATTTCGGGGGATAAAAAGGCGTCTCTTGTCCTCTTCGTGGAAATACCGATCCAGCTTAGCTGGGCGGTATGCCAAAAAGGCCACCATATTCATTGGGAGGGGAAGGGTGGCGAGGCTTCCCGCCGATTCGGAAGGGCAGTTTCTACCGGGCACATCGGATGCAAACCTGGGCCATTCTCGGCTCGGCAGGTGAAGGCTTGAGCCTCGCTCTCCCAGAAATGACCTCGGCGTTTCAGGTGCCCGTGGACTTGGTCCTTCACCCGGAAAATCTTCGAAAAAACGATCAAAAGATTTCGATTGTCATTTCTCGCTGCGCTCGAAATGACAAAGTGCAAGTCAACCAGAAATCTTTTGTTTCGGCTAAGTCCGGGCTGGGGGAGAGAAAGAGCGTTCCCCTATTCATCCCTTTTCTCAGAGGCCGTTGCCCCCCCCCGTTTCCGGGGCCAGGAATTGCCAGTGAAGAATCGAAAACCTTCACCGTTCCCAATCCCCGATTCATTCGCTTCCCCACAAAATGAGCACCCCACCCGAATCTCCCGATGCCGCTCGCAGACCATCCGGGGAAAAGGCAACGGAACGAACGATACCGGAATGCCCCTCCAGGGTATGGATTACTTTGCCGCTCGCTACATCCCACAATTTTAGAGTCTTGTCGTCGCTTCCCGAGAGCACCGTGCGTCCGTCCGACGCAAAGGTAACAGAATTGACATCACCAGAATGTCTCTCGAAGGTACGAATCATTTGGCCGCTTTCGATGTTCCATAATTTGAGAGTATCATCGCGACTTCCCGAGAGAACAGTGCGCTTGTCTGGAGAGAAAGCAACCGACCACACAGCACCGAAATGCCCCCTGAAGGTGCGGATTGTTTGACTGTTCGCGACGTCCCACAATTTCAAGGTATTATCGTAGCTTCCCGAGAGTATGGTGTGCCCGTCCGATCCGAAAGCAACTGACCTGATAGATTCAGAATGTCCCTCGAAGGTGCGAATTTCTCGACCGCTAACGACATCCCATAGTTTTAGGGTATTGTCCCAACTCCCAGAAAGCACGGTGCGGCCATCTGGAGCAAAGGCAACCGACCGAACGTCACCGGAATGTCCCTTTAAGGTACGAAGCGCCTTACCACTGGCTACATCCCACAATTTGAGTGTTCCGTCGCGGCTCCCCGAGAGTATGGTGCGCCCGTTCAGCGAAAAGGTTACGGATCGAACATCACTGAGATGCCCATGAAAGGTTCGAATCTTCTGACCACTAGCCACGTCCCATAGTTTAAAGGTGTCGTCGAAACTCCCTGAGAGTAGCGTGCGCCCATCCGGGGAAAATTCAATGCAGTGCGGCAAGCAAATCCCTTTTGGGTGTGCCTGGATCTTTTGCAATATTCTCCAGTTGGCGTAGGGGTCTAACTCCTTCAGAGTTGTCCTCACAATCTTCTCTTCCCCTGCCACTAGCTGGATGATAGTTTCAGAGGATTCATACCCCACCTTCTCTACTCGGACGGTATGTTTACCCGGAGTCAGAGCATGGGCATCAGGACCAGTAGAACCTACTACTTTTCCATCAATGGTTACAGTATCTCCCAAGATATTGGATCGAACGACGAGTTGTGCCGGTTTTGGTGTGAGTATGACAGGCAAAGTTCGTTTTTCTGCAGCTGCCAGTTGGATACTGGTCTCAAAGGGTTCATAGCCGGCACTTGAGATCTGCACTGTGTGGTGACCAGCGGCGAGAGTGTGAGTGGAACCTGAGAGACCGGAGTCTTTTCCATCAATAGTTACCGTGGCTTTCGGGATATTGGATTCAATAACCAATTCTGCGGGCAATTGAGCAGGAGGCGAATGGGTGTCTGGGGGAGAGTGAGATGATTCCTCGGTAGTTGCAGATGTAGGGACGGGCAGAGTAGATGTCTTCGTTTCTTGCACAGATTCGTCGAATCCCTTCCAAAGGATCCCTCCTATCCCCCCAACGATGAGCAACGAAGCAATAGCTCCGATAAGAGTCGTTTTCTTGGGTTGCCATTTTTCTCCCCTCTGAATCCCTTCCGTCTCTTCATCGGATAGACTTCATGTTTTAACTTGCTGCGTAACTTAAAAGTGTTAAAACACAAAGTCTGATGTTTTAGACAAGAACTGTGCCAGAAAATTTCCTTTCTGGCACAGTTACTTGCAAGTTAAAACATATCAGTTCGAGGATTTGCCGAATCCCGGCCATCTCCGCTTTGGTTTCTTCGGAGAGTGCAGGGCTTTCCTGGCGAATGGCCTCTTCGAACAGCACGGCATATCTTTGCAGGTGCCATTCATGCCGTTGACGCTTTGCGACGATTTCCAGCTCCATCTCGACCTCGATCTTCCGTGCATCATCATCGGTCAGTTTCAGCATCTGCCAGCGTCTTCGGAGATGCGTCGCTTCGGCCTCGATACTCCCCTGGTTCTCCAGTATTTTCCTGACGACCTCGCCGTATTCCTGGCATTTTTTGCGGAATCCCTCCCGTTGGCCCGCCATGATTTCTGCTTCGATGGCATCGTAGGTTTGTGGATCCAGCCCAAGTCTGCCACGCCAGTCATCCAGGTTGGCGCGGGCCGCAACAGAAACTATCTCTCCCCGATGGCTGATGGATTGAGTTACCTCCCTGGCGTATCTCTCTTCGGGGTCGCCCAGGGGCGACTGAGCGATGTGGATGGCGTAACCCTCCTTGCCCGGATAGATCTCGGGATTCATGGCTGGTTGCGCCTCCCGGACCTTTTGGCGGACATAGCCGTGGAGGTCGCCGATGGTGATGATGCCGTTTCCGTTGCGGTCGGCCTCTCCGGTCTCGATGCCCTGGACCAGGAAACCGGTATAGAGAGACAGCCCCTCGTCTTTGTGTTCGAAGGAATATTGGCTAGAGCTGGAGGAGGCGAGGATAGCCCGCCCCTCGCCGCCGAGCTGATTGTGAATGTCGATCCTACCGCCGTCCTTGATAGAAAGGCCTTCCGGAAAGGCACCGCTGAAGCAACTGTCCAGAATGACCACCTGACGTCGGGAACGACTACACTCCATGTAGTCGTGTACGGTGGTGGCGGCCACGGCGGTGGCGCGGCGCAATTCCCCTTTGAGTGTCTTGCCGGTATCTCGGGTGGCGAGATAGAGTCGGCCCATGTCGCCCTTGATACCATGGCCGGAGAAGAAGAACAGCACCAGGTCGGTCCCCCCCTGCCGCTCCGAGAACAGGGTCTCAATGGCGAGCTCGGTCGCCAATCTTCCGGGGTTTTCGAGCATCGTGACGTTGGATTCCGGAAATCCACCCCTCTCCGGGTGGATCAGGACCTTTCTTACGGCTTCGATATCCCGCAGCGCCGCCGGGAGTGGAGCAAGGGCCTCGGAAGGATGTTCACTGGCCCCACAATGAGGAGGGCGTGTTTCGTCATGGTTCAATGGAATCGTTCGGAATGGGAGTCAAGCCGCGCCAGGGTCGAGGTTTCATCGTTCGGTTTGCGAAGATGAGCGGGAAATAAACAAATCAACGAGCCTCATGTAGACGTGCCATCGACTCGTCGGCGGAAGCAAACGAAGGCAGGTCCTCCTCGCATTCGCGCATCGCTTCGATGGTGGTCCTGTTGGGTTGCCTTGGTTCGATTGGCGGGGATTCGGGTTTCTCTGCTTGAATGAACTCTCGGGCCTTGTGCATCACCATGTCTATCTCTTCCGGGTTGGATGCCTTGACCTTGAGCCTTTTGCCATTGGCTTCGACCTCGAATTCGATGATCTTGTGGGATAGGCGATCGCGCAGATAATCGAGGATCTCCTTGACGTGTATCCCCAATATCTGGATGGCGAGGAGTCCGGCCAGTGTCCCTGCCATGGCCTTAGCGCCCGAGGGTGGATTGGGGTCTGGGATGGGGCCGGCCTCGATGATCTCCAGGTCTTTTACCTGACGGAGTAGGTTTTGGACTTGCCGGTCGCGCTCTTCGTCGTTGAAGTCGGGATCGGTGAAGGCGATGGTGAATTCGGTGGGGGAAGTGTCTTTCATGATTGAATGCATCGACGGGTTCGTGGGCGAGGTGTTCCTGGATTTCGTAATGATAAGGAAACGTCTCTTCCCTTGGAAGAGGAGACTGAGAGAGAGAAATCCATGAATCGGATGGGAATTATTGGGGGGGGGGTTGTTCCCGAAGCGCCGAAAGGAGCCTCTGCTGTATGCCTCCGAAGCCGCCGTTGCTCATGATAACCACGTTGTCTTGCGGGCGAGCGATCCTGACGATGTCGCCGATGATGGCATCGATGTCATCCCGGAGGTGACCACCGGGGCCGAACTGCGCGACCACGGAATCGGCGTCCCAGTCGAGACCGGGTGGGACGTGGATCCAGGCGAGGTCGGCGTCGGCAAGGGCGGGGGCCAGGGCATGACGATGGATGCCGAGGCGCATGGTGTTGGAGCGGGGTTCGAGGACGGCGATGATGCGTTGCTCACCGACTCGCGCCCGTAATCCTTCGAGCGTTGCCGCAATGGCGGTGGGGTGGTGGGCGAAGTCGTCGTAGATGGTGATGCCACGGACGGTGCCGCATCTTTCCAGGCGCCGCTTGACGCCACGGAATCCGCCGAGGGCGCGGCAACTGGATGCCACGGGGACACCGGCATGATGGGCTGCGGCAATGGCGCCCAGGGCGTTCTGGACGTTGTGGTGCCCGATGAGTTGCCAATCGACCTGCCCGGATTCTTCTCCCTGGTGCCAGACGGAAAAGCGACTGCCGTCACCTGCCTCCAGGCGTCCTTGCGGGTATTTTGCCTGCCATATCCCGGATGCGCCAAGGCCCTCGACCGGTGTCCAGCACCCCATGGTCAATACCTGTCGGATGGCCTGATCTTCCTCGGCGTATAGGATGCGCCCATTACTGGGGATGGTGCGCACCAGGTGGTGGAATTGGGTCTGAATGGCGGCAAGGTCGAGGAAGATATCTCCGTGGTCGAATTCGAGGTTGTTGAGAATGAGCGTTCGTGGATGGTAATGGATGAATTTGGATCGCTTGTCGAAGAATGCCGTGTCGTATTCATCGGCCTCGACGACAAAGAAGGGGGAATCACCGAGGCGGGCGGATATGCCGAAGTTTTGCGGGATTCCACCGATGAGGAATCCCGGATTCACGGGGGATGAGAAGCAATCGGCGCTGTCGAGGATGAAGGCCAATAGGGCGGATGTGGTGGTCTTGCCGTGCGTACCGGCGACGGCAAGCACCCAGCGATCCTCGAGGACGTTTTCCGCCAACCATGCGGGCCCGGACAGGAATGGCAGGCGATGGTCGAGCATGTATTCCACAGCTTCATTCCCTCGGGAGAGTGCATTGCCGACGAGTACGCAATCGGGGGATGGCCGAAGGTATTTTGCCGAGTAGCCTTCTTGCACCGGGATATCCGCCAAGGCCAACTGGTCGCTCATGGGGGGGTAGATCCCCGCATCTTGGCCGGTTACCCGATGACCGAGTTGGCGGGCGAGAATAGCGACGCCCGCCATGAATGTGCCACAGATACCCAGGATGTGCAGGTGCATTTATTCTTTGGCCTGGGCTTGTTGGGTTGTTTGGGAAGGGGCTGATGTGGCGACATCGGTTTGGGAAGCGACGGTGTCGGGCGGAGTGACCTTGGCAGGAGTAACCTCGGGGACAACGACTTCGGGAGCATTACTCCGGGTAGAGGTTGTGTCATGGTCGGTTTCCTTGGATGGTTTTTTTCCGGCAACTGTCTCTGACTGAGGTTTTTCGGGGGCTTCCGGTTGCGGTTTCGGATTTTCTTTTGTCGCGGTATCGCTGGTGGGACGGGTTTCTTGGGAAACTGTTACCGATGGCGCCTCTTTGGTGGCGGTATCGCTGGGGGTATCGGTTCCCGTGGATGGAGGTGGAGGTGTTTCGGATGCAGCAGCAGAGCGTAGTGGCGTCGCCTGTTGCCCGGCTTCGGCGTTGGCGGCGCGTTGCCGGCCCCGTCCTGGATTGCGACGGCGCGTGTTGGAGGACGATCGACGCGATCGGGGGCGTCCGGAGGTAGCTGGCTTATCGTCGGGCTGAGATGCGTTGGGTTTTGTTTCTTCGCGGCCGCTGGAACGTGGGGTTTCGGTCTTGGTTGGTGCTTGGGATGGTTTCTGCGAGACCGCGTTATCGGTTTCGGATTGTTTGGATTCCTCGCTTTGTACTGGGCGATCCTTGAGACGTTCTTCCCGTTTGCCGGACGTTCGACGCCTGCCCTCTTGGGAATTTCGGCGCCGTGAATGCCCGCTGTTTCCGCTATTGCGCAATGCCCGGTTGGCGGCGGGTTTTGGATCGGCTTTTTCCACCGATTCGTCGGATGATCCGAACAGGCTCTTCCATAGTTTGCGAATGAATCCTCCTTCGGTTCTTTTTTTGGTGGCGGCCGATACTGGTACGGGTGTCGTGGGAGAGACCGACTTGACGGCGGGTTCGGGTAGCGAGGCGCGTTGTGATGTGGCGGTAACGAAATCCGGCACGCCTCGTTCATTGTCCATGAGTTCGTAGCTGGGCTTGGATGTCCCCGAGGGGATTTCGTCTTGCCGAACGCGGCGTACTTCGTAATGAGGGGTTTCTATACCGGGATCCGGGACAATGATAATGGAGATCTGCTGACGTTTTTCCATGGCGTAAATAACGTCACGCTTTTCATTTAGGAGGTAGGTGCCGACGTCGATAGGCAACTTGGCTACGATTTTACCGGTTTTGTCTTTCATGGCGTCTTCCTCCAGAATACGGAGGATGGAGAGCGCCAGGGATTCGATGCCCCGTACGCTGCCACGGCCATTGCAGCGAGGACAAACCAGCTGACTGGAATCACCCAGGGAAGGCCGTAGGCGTTGCCGAGACATTTCCATGAGCCCGAATCGAGAAATGCGCCCGCATTGTACACGGGCGCGATCGGCCTTGAGCGCATTCCATAGACGATTTTCCACCTCACGCTGATTTTTGATCGGTGTCATATCGATGAAATCGATGACGATCAACCCGCCAAGGTCGCGTAGTCGCAGTTGACGGGCGATCTCATCCGTGGCTTCCAAATTCGTGTTCAAAGCGGTTTCTTCGATATCCCCACCTTTGGTAGAGCGAGCAGAATTGATATCGATGGATGCCAGGGCTTCGGTATGGTCGATAACGATAGAGCCCCCGGATGGTAAGCGTACCGAACGACCGAATGCCGATTCGATTTGACTTTCGATCTGGTATCGGCTGAAAAGCGGCACTTGATCCTCATAGTGTTTCACTTTGTTGAGGTTCTGGGGCATGATCTGGCCGATGAAATCCCGTGCCTGCTCATAGAGTTCCTGGTTGTCGATAAGGATCTCGCTGATGTCTTGTCGAAAGTAATCTCGGATGGCGCGGATGATGAGGTTACTTTCCTGAAAGATGAGAAATGGGGCGCTGCACTCGCGAGCCGCTGCATATATGGCGTTCCAGACCTGCAAAAGGTAATCCAGATCCCATTGCAATTCTTCCGCAGACTTACCGACGCCGGCAGTGCGTACGATAAGGCCCATGCCAGAAGGTACATCGAGCCTGCTTAGGATCTCACGCAAAGCGGCGCGCTCTTCGCCTTCCACCCGTCGGGAAATCCCTCCCGCACGTGGATTATTCGGCATCAGTACCATATAACGACCGGCAAGGCTTACAAAGGTGGTGAGCGCAGCTCCTTTCGTGCCCCGTTCCTCCTTATCCACCTGGACGATGAGTTCCTGACTTTCCTCGATGACCTCGCGAATCGTGACGGGTCCGTCGATGTCTTTGTTGACGAAGTATCCCCGTGAGATCTCCTTTAATGGCAGGAAGCCATGGCGATCTACGCCAAAGTCGACGAAAGCTGCTTCGAGGCTTGGCTCGACCCTGGTAATTTTTCCCTTGTATATGTTTGCTTTTTTTTGTTCTCGTGTTCGTACTTCTATATCGAGGTCATATAGATGCTGACCGTCGACCATCGCTACGCGTATCTCTTCTGGCTGATTCGCGTTGATTAGCATTCTTTTCATCGTTGAATCGATTCCTTTGCGCTTAACGTTTTCCGAAACGTTAAGCGGTGAAATTTGTTACTGCCTCTTTCGCGGGTGGGGTTTAGCCGTTTCCATCAGGATAAAAACTCGGGAGATCTTTTCGTTTCCCTATGATGGATAGGAGGGAAAAATACCGGACCTTCTCTACGAAGGAAGCAACAACCCGCTAAGATGATGCTAAAACGCATCTCTCTATATCGCGATGGGTTGAGATCAAGGTGCGCAAAAGTGCGGTATACAATGAAGATTGTATGAAGCACCGGAGATGTCTTTGGAGATGCGGTACCAATCCTATCGGCGGTATTCCCGAGGCGGGATCAAGAGGAACTTTTATGTGATTTTCATAACCGTCAGCAAGGTGACGGAATTGCTCCCGTGCGCGAAGACACTGTTATGCCATTGTGTCGACAAGTCATTATTATCGATGTGGCTTGGAATTCAGTGGCACTGAACACGCAGCAGTTCCCACAGTGCCAGCTGATTATTTCGTATGGTAAGCGTACCGGTGCTGTAGTAACCATTTTTAATTGTGATGTCATGTAACATCAATATGTTATCGCTGATTCCGTATTGTAATCCTGTCTTATTTCTGTGCCCATGAATTCTCGGGTACGGAAAGATGCTTTCTTTACAGCTTCTCGGATATTGTTGCAACATCACATATCCCGATAGTTATATTTTCCCGGATCGATCATCGATTGTGTCGTTTTCCCACGATTTCAGGATGCTTGGTTTCTACGCTTTTTCCGCAGCTGCGTTCGGGAAAAGTGCTTCTTCTTCGATCGACAAAAAACATAACCCGAAATATTAGCGGGTGCTGTTGTTAGCAATGTGTTTGCCTTAACGCTTAGCTACCACCAGCCCATGTATCGTAAGTCGATGGACTATAGTGAAGCTTCGCCTCAAACCGATGCAGCGTGATTTGACATCAGTTAAAGCTAAACCTTTGTTTTATAAAGATTAATTCATTTGCGAAGATGAGCGGGAAATAAACAAATCAATGACATTCTCGGATCTATTCCAGCTCAATACACCACAAGATCGACTATAGCAATGTTGATGATCGGCATCAATCGCTAAGGCATCAATCGGTAAGTTTACCGATAGCAGATTGCCTATTGTAAGGTATCGGAAAAACAATATGATCGTGCGCTTGCGATGCAAGGGAAGAGTCCAATCGTTAGTATGGACAGTCGTGTTTGGGCTGAAGCAGTTCAGTCTGTGGAATGGCTTCGGCAAACAGTAAAGTACGAAACCATAAGGATCATGATAGTGTTTTGGAACTGGAGGAAAGGTTGGATGAATACTTCCGATTTTACAATCAGGAAAGACCGCGCAGTCATTGGGTGGTTGTACGTCATTTGAGGCATGTCGGTTTCTCCCCCCTGTGTCAGGATAGTTGCCCGGTAAAGTAAAAAAGCAAATTTGGTAAAAGGGGGGGCGGTAAGTGAAAAGAAAATAGCCCATTATAGTGAAGAGTATAAAGGGAAGATTGTCGGGGAGATGATGTCACCGAGTGGCAAAAGCGTTGCTGAGATCCATCGAGCTACAGGTATATCGGAAAATACGCTATATAGCTGGAAGAACAGGGATGGAGATATTGGAGAAAGCGATGGAGGAAAACAACCGAAGCCGGAGAACTGGGATGGGGAGGGAAGCTGCTGGTATTAACTGAGACAGCGGGATTGAATCAACAGGAAATGTCGAAAGAACGGATTGTTTGTTGGACAAATAGAGCGTTGGAAATAACCTGACTACCGCAGGTGCAGAATCGGGTTCCTTGCTCACCCGTGCACAAAGGCAGGAATAGCGAGAGGGATAAGAAGAAGCTCTGTGAGTTTCAGAAGGAGTCGAGGGGCAAGGATAAAGCACCTAAGACAGCAGCGCTGCTGATGTTGGAAAAAAAAGCCCGGATCATTTGGGGGGAAAGGAAGGGAAGGATGACTAAGCCCTGGGATTGTCGAATGGCACTTGAGCCGGTCGGGGAGGCGGTTAATGCGGGAGCTAGTGAGAGGAAAACCTGTGAGGTTTTGGAGATTGACGAGCGCACCGCGCGTCGCTGGAAGAAGCAGCGGAAAGCTGATAACGAAAAGAGCGACGTAAAGAGGCCGCTTGTGCACGTTTGCCCGCCAACAGACTGACAGAGGAGGAAAAGGATCGGATTATCGAGGTTTGCAATCAAGAAGAATATCAGAGTTCTCCGCTATCGAAGAGGTTGGGCCAGAGCCCCCAGGGCGATGATAAAACCCAAGGGATATAAAAGGCCAAGGCTCCTAATGAGATATAGAGCTGGGACATCACTTCCCTTGTTTCGGCAATACGTGGGAGCTTTTACTATCTCTACATGGTCGAGGATATTTATAGTCGCAAGCCCGTCGGCTGGGAGGTGCATGAACGAGAGAACGCTGAATATGCCGGTGAACCGATTCGTAAGGGATGTTTGACGGAGGGAATCCATCGAGAGGAGTTGGTTTTGCACTCCGACAATGGTAGTCCCATGAAGAGTGCCACTATGCTGGCCACTTTGCAGCGATTGGATGTTGTTCCCTCATTCAGTCTGCCCTCTGTCAGTGACGATAACCTCTACTCGGAAAGTCTGTTCCGCACCCTGAAATACTACTCGGCCTATCCGGGAGGCCCCTTCGAGAGTGTTGAACAGGCTCGCAAATGGGTGCATGAATTCGTGTGGTGATACAACGAAAAGCATTACCACAGTGCTATTCGATATGTCACACCAGAACAACGCCAAATGCCATAGAGGCGAAGACGCAGCCTTGTTAGACAAAAGGCAAAGACTATACGAGGCCACCAAGGCAAGGAATCCTCGGCGCTGATCAAGTGAGACTAGAAACCGGAGCTCGGTCAATGAGGTTTGGCTTAATTCCCCCAAGGAGATTCGCGCCAGAGAGTAAAACGTTTGTAAATCATCACGAACATTACCGGACAACTTTGTTGACAAACACCGGTTTGAGAGGCGTAAGATCGAGTTGTACGGATAGTCTGTGAGCAAAGCGTGGAGATTTGTTCAAGAAAGTAAAGATAGCCCGTAGGCAACGTCCCTGTTGCCTACGAGTTGTCTTTACGGATTTACTCTTTACTCACAGGTTGCCGTGAAAAACATGGGAGCGAGTTCAAGTTTCTTTCAACGACTATTTATTTTTGCCTTTGACGCCCTAATCAAGGCTTATTTTCTCTCGAAACCTGTCCAAAAGTTGGGGTTGACTTCAGCTTTGAATTAATCCGCTTGCCGTCGAAGAAATGCAGGAATATCTAAATAAGCTGGATCTTCATCTATCGGATTGGAAGTAGAATTTCCTCTTCCCCCCGTTTGGTTTCGCATGATTGTAGGCATGTCAAGCCGTTTATAATCCACCTCTCCAGTATTGTTGGATGATGGTGTAACCAGACGCATTTCTCGATCGGCATGTACCCCTCCTACATCACCTAAACCGGTGGCTACTACTGTAACCCGCAGTTCATCGCCCACCATTTCATCTAACACGGTACCGATAACAACCAGGGCATTTTCTGATGCGAAATCCCCAATTGCCTCACCAACAGCTGCGAACTCTTCCATACCTAGATCCGGGCCTGCGGTGATATTAACTAAGATCCCTCGTGCTCCCCGCAAATCAACATCATCCAATAGGGGACAAGCAATAGCTGCTTCAGCAGCGGTCCGGGCTCGTCCTTCTCCACTAGATCTACCGGAACCCATCATGGCGCGCCCTTTTTCTGACATTACGGTACGCACATCAGCAAAATCTACATTAATCATGCCGGGACGTGTGATCAGTTCTGCAATCCCTTGAACTGCCCCAAGCAAAACATCATTTGCTGCTCTGAATGCATCAGTAAGGGTAATGTTTCCACCCAAAACCTTGAGTAACTTTTCATTCGGTACCGTAATTAAGGAATCCACATGCTGAGCCAACTCCTCAATACCCTCCTCTGCGATTTTCATACGCCGTTTGAGTTCGAAAGGGAAAGGTTTAGTTACCACGGCCACAGTAAGTATCCCCATCTCCTTGGCAAGTTCGGCTACAACAGGACTTACACCTGTGCCGGTTCCACCACCCATTCCTGCAGTAATGAAAATCATGTCCGCCCCTTGTAAAACATCAACGATTCGATCACGATCTTCCAAAGCAGCATGACGACCTACCTCTGGATTGGCACCTGCTCCCAGGCCTTTCGTTACTGTACCCCCAAGTTGAAGCAGTGATCGTGCAGACGATTTTTTGAGGGCCTGAGCATCAGTATTGGCACACACGAATTCCACACCTTCTACAGAAGCATCCAGCATATGCTCTAAAGCATTTCCGCCGCCGCCGCCAAGGCCAATTACTTTAATTACAGCTGTGTTTTCGCTGTAAGCATCCATCAACTCAAACATCTGTTTCTCTCCCCAACAATCTGAAGTAAACAATTTGAAATTCGTTCTTAAAAATTTCCTTGAAACCAGCTTTTCATTCGATCGAAAATCCCCTTGATTCCCCCATGCATTCTCGCATCCGGATAATGCTCGACAACATTCTTATGCCCAAACAATAGCAACCCAACTCCCGTTGAATAAATCGGATTTCTCACTACATCCACAAGCCCGGATATTGATTGGGGAACTCCTAGCCGTACAGGCATATGAAAGACTTCTTCGGCAAGCTCTACCAATCCCTCCATTTTCGAGCTGCCACCTGTCAATACAACCCCACCCGCGATCATAGTCTCAAAACCACTGCGCCGTATCTCTGTTTGGATTAGGGTAAATAATTCTTCATAACGCGGCTCTACTACCTCGGCCAAGGTTTGTCGCGCAAGCCGCCTGGAGGGACGATCACCAATACTTGGTACCTCAATGGTTTCTTCGGGGCTTGCCAATTGTGCCAGTGCACATGCATATTTGATCTTGAGATCTTCGGCAAATTGGGTTGGTGTTCGCAAAGCAACTGCGATGTCGTTGGTTACCTGATCTCCGGCAATAGGAATGACTGCGGTATGCCGAATCGCGCCTCCAGTAAAGACCGCCATGTCTGCAGTCCCGCCACCAATATCTACTAGACATACACCCAGATCTTTTTCATCCTCAGTGAGTACGGCTTCGCTTGAAGCCAATTGTTCAAGGATGATGTCATCTACCTCCAGACCACATCGACGCACGCATTTAACGATGTTTTGCGCTGCACTTACAGCTCCTGTAACCATATGAACCCGTGCCTCCAGCCGAACGCCAGACATACCAATAGGTTCTCTGATTCCTTCCTGATGATCGATGATGAATTCCTGCGGAAGGATGTGCAGAATTTTCTGGTCAGCGGAAATAGCAACTGCTCGTGCAGCATCAATAACCCGATCTACGTCTCCTGCTACTACCTCTTTGTCTCGGATAGCAACGATTCCATGGGAATTAAGGCTTCTAACATGGCTTCCTGCAATACCGGCATAAGCGGATTGTATTTGGCAACCTGCCATCAGTTCTGCTTCTTCTACTGCTCGCTGAATAGATTGAACTGTTGACTCGATATTTACTACCACCCCTTTCTTGAGTCCACGAGATGGGTGATAGCCAATTCCAACAATCTCGATTTCGTTGTCTGCTGCAATTTCTCCGACGATGGTCACTACCTTTGATGTCCCGATATCCAGGCCAACGATCAGCTTTTTATCTGATTTCTTCACCGCGACTACCTTTAGTTCCTTAAGTTATCGTGTAAATCCACTCGGGGTACACCCAACCCGGCATAGCCGGAACCAAGAAGTGAAAAAAGTTGGAGTTTTGAAAAACGCCTATATCTTTATGATTATAAAAGTGTATTTTACTTTCTCTAAAATTTCTTCGACATTTCTGCTCAAGATTTCACGGGTAACGGACTGATATGTTTTAACTTGCAAGTAACTGTGCCAGAAAGGAAATTTTCTGGCACAGTTCTTGTCTAAAACATCAGACTTTGTGTTTTAACACTTTTAAGTTACGCAGCAAGTTAAAACATGAAGTCTAAAGTTTCTCTAGGAAAAGCCCAATTTGTTTCTTTGCGGTCTTCGGCAGCTGGTTTGCTAATATCCGAAGATACACTTAGTCGCCAACGCACCGAAAACCCGTTTGCGTAACGTAAGTCCACTCTTAACACATCATTAATTCGCTCTCCAAATACAGCGGCAGCCGTTCTCGCAAATTGTTTGACGACAGCAATGGAGTTTTGATCTCCAAGAACAATAAGCAATCCACCGTCTAACTCGATTTGCCATATTGGGCGTTCTGTTCGGGTAAATTGCCGAATTTTTTGCTTTATCGGTTGTAATGCTAGGCGCAAATCCCGATATTGTCGAAGCATTTCGGCATGTATCCCCGGCGTTCCCTTAAGAGTTGGCAAATTCGCAGGATAACTGTCGAGAGGTGGCTGAAACAGTGTGCCGTCGGTTGCCAAAAGTCCACCATTGTACCAACGCGCTTCAGCCTTATGTTCAGCTACAGCAATACGCAAGCTTTTCGGCCAATCCCGGTGCACCGATACGGATTTTAACCACGGAAGTTTCAGTATATCTTCCCGCACTGCCGCCACATCAATACTCAAAAAACCTTTTGCTAAATGGGTAGATATAGCCTGCCGGAGAGAAGCTTCCGTGACCTCGCGGAGTTCACCGACCACGCGTATGTGGTTAATCGGTACGCGAGGAAAAGCAGGCGTTGCATAAATCCATATGCCAAAAATAGCCATCCCTAGTACCGAAGTTAATATCCAGATTTGCTGCTTAATAAACAGCACCTTTCCCCTAAAACCTTAAATTTTGATATCCACTACAGACCTGATTTCAAAAATATAAGCAACAACAACGCGCTTGAGTTATGAAATCAGAGACTCGTTTCCAATATTTGCCACACGAGCTGATCAAAACTTATCCCCACAGATCGTGCAGCCATGGGTACCAGCGAACGATCGGTCATACCAGGTACGGTATTTATCTCAATGAACCAAGGTTCTCCTGATGCATCGCAAAGGAAATCTACACGTCCCCAGCCATGTCCACCCAGTATCTCGAAGGCACGTAATGCAATATTCCTAAGAAATTCTTCTTGATGAGCGCTAAGTCCACATGGACAGTAATATTGAGTTCCTACATTAGGGCTATATTTTGCCTCAAAATCATAAAAGATCCGTGGCGTTTCTAACCTAATCAAAGGAAAAACATTCTGCTTGAGGATCGAAGCAGTATATTCCATACCATCGATCCATCGCTCTACAAGCACTAAAGAATCGTAATGTGTTGCACGAAACCAAGCCTCATCCAAATTCCATAAATTAGTAATCTTACTTATGCCAATGCTAGATCCTTCATGGATGGGTTTGACGATTACCGGCAACCCTAATTCTTTTGCTGCGTATATCAGTTCACTTTCCGATCTCACTACCCGAAATGGTGGTGTTGGAATGCCGGCCGCTTGCCAAAGATATTTGGTGCGGGCCTTATCCATACTAAGTGCCGAGCCTAATATCCCACTACCGGTATATGGTATTCCTATGGTTTCCAATACTCCCTGTAGCGTACCATCTTCACCTCCACGACCATGTAGAACCACAAATACTCGATCGTAGCAGTCTCGCATAAGCCGTACCAACACGTCTTCTCCAGCGTCAAGACCATAAGCATCCACATTTTTGCGGTGCAATGCATCCAGTACCGCTTGGCCACTCTCTAGGGAGATAACCCGCTCTGCTGAAACACCGCCAAATACAACGGCCACTTTGCCGAATTCGGCAGGATGATTCACGGATGGTGCATCTATATGAATTTCCACGGGTTATTCCCTTGGTATTAATTCACAACGTGATGTAAATACCCAAGGTTCGATCGAAAATAAAAAACTTTGAAGTACGTCATCCCAACCCGGCATAGCCGGAACCAAAAATCTTTGCTTCTCGGTGAGTGACTAATATAGTCACTTAACTTCTTCGATTTGTATTGAAAGAGGAAATTTTTCCGTTTTTGAAACTTGCTTATCCCCGAAAATACCCAACTCAAGAGCAAGTTAGTGCTTACTCAGAAAGCTAAAATCAATCAATGCATCAGTTGTTTATACTTCGTGCATCTGTCTTCCTTGAATAATGATTTTCATCATGCTGATGAATTACCTTGGTGGGCACACGAGCACTTATATCCTATCTCCGATAATCCGAACCTCAGGTTCTAGCCGAATCCCAGTTTCTTGCTCGACAATATCTGCTACCTTATTGATAAGGGACTCAATATCAGCTGCTGTGGCCATATCCAGGTTTAGAATAAAGTTCGCATGTTTATTTGATATTGCCGCGCCTCCCACGCGAAACCCTTTTAAACCGCATTGATCGATTAGATAACCCGCGTATTTACCCGGTGGATTTTGGAAGACCGAACCGCAGCTTTGCATACCAGTAGGTTGTTCCTCGCGCCGACACTGCAATAGCTCTTGCATTTTTAGTTCTATTTTCTCTCTATCCTTTTGCGTAAGAATAAATTCAGCAGCTGCAAACCATTCCCCTTCAGGTCCAGAAACATCGCGATAGCCGATCTCAAAATCAAAGGGTTTTCGAATTCGCCGAACGCCTTTTCGATCAAGGGTTTCAACTTGTCTAACAATTGTCCAAGTTTCACCTCCGAATGCACCTGCATTCATGGCTAGCGCTCCTCCTATAGTACCAGGAATACCGGCCAGAAATTCACTACCTCCAAGCTCGCATTTTGCGCAAAACCGAGCGAATCTCGCACACGTAACACCAGCTTCGGCACGGACGACGCCAAGCATTGATTCACGTAAATTATTTAACAGCCCAAAAGTTCGAATTATCGCACCGTTGATTCCGCCATCGCGCACTAGCAAGTTACTACCAAGCCCCAACCAAAATATTGGTTTCTCTTCGGGGAAAGTTGCCAGAAAATCGGCCAAATCATCAATATCGGTCGGTTCGAAAAAAAATGCCGCCATGCCACCTACACCCCAGGCAGTATAGCGGGACATAGGTTCGTTATAACGTAAAATCCCCCTATGTTTATTCGTATGCATTAGAAACTCTATTGGATTGATTGTTATCAGTCATCACTGTAAGAATTCGAATGAATCTAAAAATCTCCATGCATAAAAGAGAATGAAGCTTCACTTGTGTGATCAAGCTTATGAAGCCAGTTTTTGTGCCACGTTACCTATGTCTCCGGCACCCAGTATCAGTACAATATCTTCATGTTTTACGATATCAGAAAATATATCCGTAAAATTGGATGTGTTTTCTATAAATATCGGAACCAGTCGACCATAGTCGCAGATAGCTTGGTATAATGCGCGCCCAGTAATACCTGGTAATGGAAGCTCCCCTGCAGCAAAAATATCAAGTAGCAGCAGTACGTCTGGCTCTGACAGTACACGAACAAAATCGTCGAATAGGTCTCGTGTTCTCGTATAGCGATGTGGCTGAAAGGCAACCACCAATCGGCATGTTGGCCAACTAGTACGGACAGACCTGATTGTCTCAGTAACCTCACGTGGATGGTGTGCATAGTCATCAATGAGTAATACTCGTCGCCCACCTATTAGTACATTATCAAAGACCTGAAACCGTCGCCCAATCCCTTGAAATTTTGCAAGACCACGCTGGATGATTTTATCAGTTATAGCTAACTCGTCTGCAATAGCAATAGCTGCTAATGCATTCAACACATTGTGTCTGCCAGGTAAATCCAAATTTATTATCAGCGAAGGCTTCCCTGGTGGACGAGAAACCTCAAACGTGGAGCGAATGCCATCTTGTCGAATGTTACCAGCTTGAAAATCTGCCTCTGCACTAAAACCAAAAGTCATCACAGGTCTTGATACTTTGTCCAATAAATCCTTTATCGCTGGATCATCCACACATACCACAGCCAATCCATAGAAGGGAAGACGACGTAGAAATGTCAAAAAGGTGTTCCGCAAACAGCCAAAATTCCCACCATAGGTATCCATATGATCTGCATCGATATTGGTTATCACAGCCATCATAGGATTTAGATAAAGAAATGATTTATCACTTTCATCGGCTTCGGCTACCACGTAATGCCCTACCCCAAGATGTGCATGTGTGCCTGCACGATTTAGGCGTCCACCAATCACAAAGGTCGGATCTAACCCAGCTTCGGTCAAAATACTAGCGATAAGGCTTGTAACTGTTGTTTTACCATGAGTACCCGCTACAGCAATACCGTAGCCAAACCTCATAAGTTCAGCCAACATCTCGGCGCGTGGAATTACCGGAATACGTTGCTGATGTGCACTTACTACTTCTATATTCTCATTACAGATTGCCGAAGAAACCACAACCACGTCGGCACTTTTCACATTCCGGGAAGCATGTCCAATTCCAATAGAGATCCCAAGTTCACGGAGGTGTTGAACCATCGTGTTTTCAAGTAGATCGCTCCCAGTAATGTGATAACCAAAAGAGTGCAATACTTCGGCAATGCCGCCCATGCCAGCACCGCCAATGCCAACAAAATGGATATGCTGCACTCGTCCCATCCATCTACTGTTCGTACGTTTTTTGCTGATACTAAGCATAAACTTTCAATGAAGGCAAACACGTGCAACATTTATACATTGCGTAGCAACTCGATGCGTAGCATCTGATATCGCCAGGTTTCGAGCAGCTTCGGCCATAGCCACAAGCCTAGGGCGCGCAGTGTGAAATCCGGTGAAAAGCCGGCCTAACCCTACTGCTGTCAATTCTGATTGTGGGATTAACACAGCCGCACCGGCATCAGCAAGAAAACGAGCATTTTTTAATTGATGATCATCTACCGCAAATGGGTAGGGCACTAAAATGGAAGCCACCCCTACAACAGTTAATTCCGCTACGGTCATCGCACCAGCACGGCTGACTACTAAATCAGCCCACTCGTAGGCTTTGGCCATATCTTCGATAAACGGAACCAATTCCACTGTGACGCACAGCCCTTTGTAAGTGGCACGTGCACGCACCAAATGCTGTGAACCTGTCTGGTGGCGCACCATGATCGATATAGAATCTACAAGAGTGCCAATCGCCTCAGGTACTACCTTGTTAAGAATTTCAGCTCCTTGACTACCGCCCAAAACCAATACGCGTAAGGTTCCATCTTGCCGCTGTAACCGTTCCAGTGGCGGAGCCAATAATGCGAGGTCACGACGTACGGGATTTCCGGTGTGTTGAATCGGACAACGGACGCAAGTTCCTTGCACGTTGTTGAAAAAACTGCCTGGAAATGCCTCCATAATTCCTGTGGCTAAATTTGCCAACAATCGATTTGTCATTCCCGGTACAGCGTTTTGCTCGTGGATAAGGAGTCGCCGACGCAACAACCACGCAGCTATACCACCAGGACCGGAAACGAACCCCCCCATACCGAGAACCACGTGAGGACGTACCCGCAAAATTATCCAAAGGCTTTGCAAAAATGCTACTAGAATCAAAAATGGCGCTAAAGCTTTCCTCCCTATACCTTTACCACGCAGCCCGCCAATATGTATAAAATGAATTGTAAACCCGGCCTTTGGTGCCAACTTAGCTTCTAATCCGCGCCGGGTACCGAGCCAAAACACCTGAATTCCCTGTGCTCGTAATTGCTCGGCGATCGCAAGCCCTGGGAATACGTGTCCACCTGTGCCGCCCGCCATTAATAACACTTTAGTGCGGTGATCCATAATAGTAATAATATTAATCACATAAAGCTTTTATGAAGACCTATCCACATAGGTGAGCGAATAGATCTCCTTCTGTCACTCTATCAATAGGATTTTTAAAGATGTATTTTGTTTTCCCTGAAATTTCTTCGACATTTGTTCAAGATCTCAAAAATTTCAAGGATAACGGGCTAATAACAAACTTAACTCAGCAAGTTTGCTTCTAATTATACAATTATAACAAGCTGAAATACATGTATTTTAATAAATTTTGCTTCCCGAAAAAAACCACTTGAACAAAAAATTGATTTTAAAAACCAAAGAATCGCAACCAGAGTCAAGATAGCAATTAAGATTGCTCGCAACAAATCTCCTAAAATATCAAAGATACACTTTATCTGGGACTAAATTAAATTCTCGGTTATTGCTCTTGGATTTACTTTAACCGGAGCAATGGCCATTTTATGGATCGTCGACTTAAGCGAGGTCTCGACTGTATTTCATGCTTCGATATGTTTTTGTTTTGTAGTGTTACAAACTAACAATTTTTAATTCATGGAAATCCACAAATCATACGATCCCCATCCTTGATTGGGGACGCGACTCTCGTTCAACGCGCAGCAATAACCCTATGGCCATACAATTTACCAACATACTGGATCCACCATAACTCATCAGCGGTAAAGCAAGCCCTTTTGTGGGCAACATTCCCATATTGACACCAATGTTGACAAATGCCTGTAATCCGATGATCAACCCGATCCCATATGCCAAATAGGCGCCAAATCGAAATCCTTGCCGTGCTGCTTGGTGTGCAATGGCAAAGGCGCGCCAGACTACGAAGGCAAAAAGACTGATGACTAGGACGGCACCCACTAAGCCCAATTCTTCAGCCAATACGGCAAACAGAAAATCCGTATGTGCCTCGGGCAAATAAAACAGCTTCTGTATACTGCCACCAAGTCCTGCACCAAACCATTCTCCTCGACCGATAGCAATAAGCGCCTGAGTTAATTGAAACCCACTCCCAAATGGATCCGCCCACGGATCCACAAAAACCGTAAGTCGTTCCAAGCGATATGGCTCCATCAAAACAAACCCAACCAGTAAACTGGCAATGGCCATAAACCAAAGCGTAAATCTCCAAAATGGGACACCCGCCAGAAATAACATCCCAAGGGCCGTTGCGAATAAGACGGCTGTGGCACCGTAATCGGGCTCCAATAGCAAAAATACTCCAATAAACGCTACGAATAAAAATGGATTAACAAGTCCTTTAAGATGATTTCGCACATTTTCACTGTGGCGAACCGAATAGCTGGCAAGATATACAATCAATAATAGTTTTATGAGCTCGGATGGCTGAAAATTAAAGAAACCAACCCGTATCCAACGGATACTACCATTAACCTCGCGACCGACTCCCGGTATTAAAACTAATATGAGTAAAATAATCCCGAAGACTAAAAGTAAGACATCATGCTTTTCCCATATCTTCAAAGGAAGAAGGGTCACTATCCACCCTAAACAAATCCCAAAGACTACATACCCAGCCTGACGCAAAAAATAATGCAACGGCACTCCTATTTCCCGATCTGCTGTGGTAATAGAGGTTGAAGCGACCATTACCAAGCCAAGTCCAATCAACAACAGTACGGCACCCATTAACCACAAATCCATCGGGTATTCTATGCGTGCGCCTCCCCTGGCAGAGATCGCTTGAGTAGGAGCAGGAAACGCCATTATGAAACCTCTGCAATAAATAGCTCGCCACGTTCTCGATAGTCCCGATACATATCCCAACTTGCGCAGGCGGGTGAAAGCAACACAATATCGCCCACGTATGCAAGCTTGCGTGCCTGACACACAGCATCATGCATATCGTGGGCATGCACTACGGGAATTACACCCCGTACGGCAGTTGCAATGCGATCGGCATCCTGTCCAAGCAACACCATGGTACGTATGGTCCTTTGGGTGGCGCTTTCGCTTCCCTGAATCGCAGTCCTGAGGGGAGAGAAATCAGCTCCTTTCCCATCACCTCCGGCAATCAGCACCAATCTTCCTTCATGCTTGAAGCCCTGGATAGCAGCAACGGTGGCACCGACATTCGTAGCCTTGGAGTCGTTAAACCAACGTATCCCATTACAATCTGCCACCAGCTGACAGCGGTGAGGAAGACCCGAGAATTCTTGCAGCGTTTCCTGCATGGCGGGCATTGATAATCCTGATGCTGTTCCAAGTGCAAGTGCTGCCAGTGCGTTAGCAACGTTATGCATCCCCTGTAATCTTAGCGCTGCAATTGGAAGCAATGGGGTTTGTCCATAGGCAAGCCAAGGGTTATCCTCCCGAATAATCACACCAAACTCATTGGCTCCAGGGGTCGCCAAAGTAAACCCAATAATATGCCTCGCTCTGTCCTGACCAGGAGTACCCTGCTCCGAATACCTCATGACAGCTACCATCGGATCATCCAAATTCAAGACAATCGTACCGTCCCCGGCAAAGATTCGCCTTTTAGCCTTGGCGTAAGACGACATATCGGTATAGCGATCCATGTGATCCTCGCTGAGATTCAGTACCGTAGCCGCGATGGGATTCAGGCTTGTAGTGGTTTCTAGTTGAAAGCTCGAAAGTTCCAGGACAAACAATTCCGTTGTTTCATTACCGTCATCCAACAACGCCAAAGCCGGAGGCCCGAGATTGCCTCCAGCGCGGATGACAAGACCATCCATTCGTGCCATCTCTGCGACGAGACTGGTGACAGTGCTTTTTCCGTTGGAACCGGTTATTGCGATCACCGGAACCTGGGGGGTAGACGCATGAAGTTCGCGCGCAAAAAGTTCAATGTCGCCAACAATAGGTATTCCCCGATCACTTACCTGCTTGATGGCAGGTTCCTGTAACGAAACACCTGGGCTTAGAATGATTTCCTCAGCCCTTCCCAATACGCTTTCATCGAAAGCCCCCAGATAAACCAGCACATCAGGCAGTTCGGTACGCAATGCGGCAAATTCAGGGGGGTGCGCACGACTGTCGACTACAGCGATGTTACATCTCCTTTTTGTCAGATAACGTGCACAGGAGAGTCCGGTTTCTCCAAGCCCGACAATCACCGTGGGTCGGGTGGCGACACTTCTTATTTCAGTACCCATAAAGTTTGGGAGGATTTCCTTTCATTTCGACAACGGAGCGAACAAAACCCTCCCATTTCCCAACAATGGCGTTCCACTCGTGTGACATCAGGTAGTAATCAACACTATCATCTTCCAGCGAAAACTCGAGCATATAGGTGCCAACGACGCCTTTTTCAAGTAATCCTTCTTGAATCACGCCCTTCTCACGCAAAACAAGCACCGGCAGGCCAAGTTGATAAGCCATAGCCGGTTCAATTTGACAATAGGGACTCGTAAGCTACACATTTCGCATCCGTAACTCTTGTATTTCATCGATATCGGCATTTGCTCTGACCGTCTCGCTTCCATAATCAAAGAACGCCTGAGCGCAATGGTAATGAGTCCATTGGATTCAAGCATAAGCCGGCGGATGGCCTTCAGGGGCGCATCCATGTCGTAATCGGTAACACCAAGCGTCCTCGGCTCCAATCCTCTCATGCGCAGGTACTCCTCAAGTCTCCCAATGAACTTTTGTCGAGAGCTTACATGCGGTTTTGGGTAACTCGAAAAATAGATATTTTCACTTGGCTACCTCAACGAATCTTAAGCGTTGCCAAGCCAATCAGAACAAAAACCACCGTAATGACCCAAAAACGCACAATGACTCGAGGCTCCGGCCAACCCACAAGCTCGAAATGGTGATGGAGGGGGGCCATCCGAAAAATGCGCCTCCCCGTTAGCTTATAAGAACCGACCTGTAGGATTACCGATATGGTTTCTATTACAAATACTCCTCCCATAATGAACAGCACTAATTCTTGGCGAACGAGAATGGCCACGACACCAAGTGCTGCACCTAACGAAAGCGCACCGATATCTCCCATGAATACCTGTGCGGGATAGGTGTTGAACCATAAAAATCCAAGTCCTGCACCCACGATGGAACCACAGAGCACCACCAATTCACCAACACCATTGATGTGAGGAAATCCTAAGTAATTCGCGAACTCTGCATGACCAGCAACATACGCAAAGATGGCAAGTGCTCCTGCAATCATAACCGTCGGTAAGATAGCTAACCCATCAAGCCCGTCAGTTAAATTTACGGCATTGCTGGTACCGACAATTACAAAATATGCAAGTGGCACAAAAAACCATCCCAGATCTAAAGCAATGGTCTTGAGAAAGGGCACAATCAGCAGGGTTTCGAGTTGGGATTCCGCAGAAAAAAGTAGAAAAAATGCACACCCCAAGCCAATCAACGATTGCCAAAAGAATTTATACCGCGCAGGTAATCCCCTGGGGTCGCCTCGTATCAATTTTTTGTAGTCATCAACCCAACCAACCGCACCAAATAACAATGTAACAGTCAACACGACCCACACAAATCGATTCGCGAGATTTGCCCAAAGCAACGTAGTGATAGTAATGGCTACGAGAATTAGTGCTCCGCCCATAGTAGGAGTACCCGCTTTCACAAAGTGACTTGCCGGTCCATCGTCACGTACAGTTTGGCTGATTTGGTAGTGGCCAAGACGCTGAATCACAGTGGGACCAATCACCAGCGAGATGGCAAGTGCCGTAAGTACCCCAAGAATTGCGCGCAAGGTCAGATACTGGAATACGCTAAAACCACTGTGGAACTGGCTAAGATATTCTGTTAACAATAACAGCACGTTTTATTACCAGGTTTCAAAAGGCCATTGACAACTTGCTCCATGCGCATGTGACGCGAACCTTTCACTAACACTGTCGTTCCCTTGGTGAGTTCTGCATGTAGTGCACTTAGCAAATCTGCGGAGTCTGCATAGTGGCTCCCTCCGGAACCGAAAGCGCTTACTGCATATCGACTCAAAATACCCGTGGCGAAGAGGCGCGTAACCCCGGATTCTTTCGCCACTATTCCCGCGCGTTTATGCAGCCTCGGTCCTTCATTGCCAAGCTCACCCATGTCACCCAAAATAAGCCAGCGGAACTCTGGATAATTTCCAAGAACCTTAAGAGCAGCCGCTAGCGATCCTGGGTTTGCGTTGTAAGAATCATCAATAATTCGGACTCCATTTTGTGCATACTTAATCTGTAAACGACTGGTGACACAACTGGCGGACATAAGGCCTTTTGCAACAACTTCCAGAGGACATCCCGCCATAACTGCCGCTGCAGTAGCAGCCAACGCGTTGAGAACGTTATGTCTGCCGGGCAGAGCAATTTGCGTATCTTGGCACCCAAACGGGGTTTTGAGTGTTAACCTCACCCGATCTTGTTCCAGTTGGTAATCGGCGGATATATCTGCCGGATTATCCAAACCAAATGTCATCAAACGTCGGCTTCCGGCTAGTTTCCGCCAAAGATCAGCATGAGAATCATCGGCATTGATAATCGCGATACCAGTCCTATCCAAACCTGTCAGCAATTCGCCTTTTGCCTTTGCTACACTCTCGATATTACCAAAGCCCTCCAGATGGGCCGGCGCACACTGAGTGATAACACCGATAGTGGGGCGTGCAATGCAGGTAAGTTTCGATATTTCATTTGGATGATTTGCACCCATTTCCACCACAGCCCAACGGTGCTTTCGACTTAGTTCGAGTAGCGTCAATGGTACCCCAAGCTCATTATTCAAATTACCGCGGGTCGCGTGTGTTGGCCCCAACTTTCTAAAAATTGCCGCCAAAAGCTCTTTTACAGTGGTTTTCCCATTACTTCCGGTAACTGCGACAAGTGAGCACGTAAATTGCTTACGCCAGATGCTGGCTAACTGTTCCAACGCATGGTGGCAATCACTCACATTGATGGTAGGTAATGGATAATGCCTCCCATTACGCTCGACTATGGCTGCAGCTGCCCCCTGATCCGCGGCAAAATTCACAAAATCATGGCCATCCCGATGGTGTCCTGGTAATGCGATGAATAGAGCTTCCTTAGGTAAAACGCGGGAATCAATACCGCAACCTTGAAATACAGTATCCGGTCCACTGTGGTTGGCCTTAAGTAATCTAGCCGCTTCTGAGACATGCATTCTGATCATTCGGTTACCACGGAAAAATAGTCGAATAAATCTCCGTGCCTCAATCTATAAACTCATAAGTACACCCGACAAAACCCAATAATAAAAACTGGCTTTTTTGATGTTTTAGCTAAGAACTGTTACAGAAAGGAATTTCCGTAACAGTTCTTAGCTAAAACATCGGCCTACATGTCTTAACTCCTTTAAGATACACAGCAGTTAAAACGTGGGGTCTAGAAACGATACCCTTATCATTTACCTAGCGAAGCTTCGCCTCGAACCGACATGTGTGACCCAGCATCAGTCAAAGCAAAATTGGTATTGTGTAAAACTTGATTCATTTGCGAATGATGAGCGGGAAATAAACAACTAGAAATACACATAATCTTGGCTAGCATTAGCCGTATCCTAGAAAACGACGACAAATAGTTACTGGGGCATGACAACACTAGACACCGACGCCAAGGAAGGCGGGAATGCTTCAGAAAACAGAGGCCCTTCTCTATAACCAACACGATTATCGGCCAACAAGACACGTCGTGCCCGTACAGAATGTTCATCGGGAGGTATACCTAAAAGGCGCAAGCTTCCTGACATGATTTCTGCAAAAATTGGAGCCGCCACTTGCCCCCCGTAGTATTCATCTTTGCTCGGTTCATCAATGGTAACAACTACAACCAACTGTGGTGCCGACACGGGAGCAAAACCTGCAAAGGTAGCGGCATACCTATCGTTGGCATAACCACCCGATGTAGATTTACGTACGGTCCCGGTTTTTCCGGCGACTCGATATCCATTGATACGCGCCCGTTGACCGGTTCCATCAGGATCGGTAACAGACTCCAACATTTGTCGAATCTGGAGAGCCACGTCTGCTGGCAATACCCTCTTTGCACCCAACGATTTTTGTTGTGCGGGTTTGATGCGAATCGGTCTAAGCAATCCTCCACTGGCAATTACCGTATAAGCATTAGCGAGTTGCAGCGAAGTTACCGAAAGCCCATAACCAAAAGAAAGCGTTGCCTGATGTATCTCAGCCCAATCGGAAAAATGCGGTAATAGTCCGGCCACCTCCCCCGGGAAATCACTTGTAGTGATTTCCCCGAACCCAATGTCGGAAAAAACCCTCCACATAACTTCCGGGGAAACAGCCAGCGCGAGCTGGCTTGCACCTACGTTGCTGGATTTTTTGATAACTGTCGCCACATCAATGAGACCGTAATTGTGCAAATCTCTAATCAGGTGGCGACCAACTCTGAAAAACCCGGGAGAAGTATCAAGTGGTGTATCAGAGCGAAATTGGCCACTCATCAACGCAACCGCAACCGTGAATGGCTTGATGGTAGAACCTGGTTCAAGTACATCAGTAACAGCCCGATTGCGAAACCGATGACTTACACGATCCGACCAATTGTTTGGGTTATAGGATGGTTGATTAACCATAGCCAGAACTTCGCCGCTGTTGACATCCTGTACCACAGCAGATCCGGAACGAGCCGAGTGACGTTGTACTCCCGCAAGCAAAGCCCGATATGCAAGATATTGAATTCGCTGATCGATACTAAGGATAAGATCTTCTCCAGGCTGTGAAGATCGGATATTTTCCACGTCTTCCACAAATCGGCCCAATCGATCCTGGATGACACGCTTTTTTCCGTCGATGCCACGGAGTTGGTTATCGAAAACCAACTCCATACCTTCCTGTCCTTGATCATCCACGTTCGTGAATCCCACCACATGGGCGGCTACTTCTCCTACCGGATAATAACGCCGATACTCTCGCTCCAGATGTACGCCCTTGAGATCAAGATCTCTTACGCGCATTGCCAGATCCGGACTCACGTGTCGTTCCACATACAAAAATTGCTTATTCCAATGTTTAGCAATCGCATTCTTGATATGTCCTTTATCCCATCCGAACAATTTCTCAAAAGCTCTCCACTTGGCGATAGGCTGCGTACTACTACGAGTCTTGTCGCTTGGAATGAATGCTTTCGTTAGTACTTGAGGATTAATCCATACCGATTCTACCGGCGTACTAACAGCTAACGGCTCCTTATTACGATCCAAAATCATGCCACGATGGGCCGGATTTTTTACCACGCGCATATAACGCGCTTGCCCTTCTGTTTGCAAAAATTCCTTATGACGTAACTGTAGATCACCCACTCGCCATAACAACGCACAAACTACCCCTGCCAGGATACCCAAAACCAACCGATGCCGTATTATCGGTATCATCGAAGACGATTTCGATGTGTTTTCAATACTTATCACGGCATCACCAAAATTACGGAATCCATAGGTGGTATTATCAGATGGAGTTGTTCCTTCGCGATCCGCTCGATTCGATCATGGGTCGCCCATGTACTTTGCTCCAGAGATAATTTTCCCCACTCCACTTCCATGGCGTCGCGCTTCCGTTCCAAGCGTTGTAACTCAATGAACAACGCACGACCCACGTGCTTCACATATACAACACCTACGGACGACGCCAAGATGGCAAAACTCAAAACACCAATTAATAGAGTGCGAGTAATCATCAGCGTTTTTGAGCTACTCGTAACAGAGCACTTCTAGCCCGAGGATTTTTAGCAACCTCTTCAGAGGACGGACGTATCGGTCGCCTGTGCGACTTAAGCAATTGCAATGGTGGTGTGCGAGATGCCACGGAAAATCCCCGCATAGGGATAACATCGCGGGAGCAAGAACGAATGAATCGCTTGATTAATCGATCCTCCAGTGAATGAAAGCTGATTACTGCGAGCCGTCCACCAGGTACCAGTACGTCAAGCACTTGATCAAGCGCGCCTTTTAATTCTTCCATCTCCCGATTAATATGGATCCTTATCGCTTGAAAGGTACGCGTGGCCGGATGTTTGTTTCGTTCCCGCGAAGGGATTGATCGCGCAATCAAACCCGCTAGTTGACTCGTCGTTTTAATGGCTTGTTTCTCCCGCATACCCAAAATAGCTCTGGCGATTCGTCGAGCATACCGCTCTTCCCCATATGTCGTTAGAACTCTTACAATTTCGCCTTCTGGGGCAGTGCGTAGCCAGTCAGCTGCACTCGTGTCCGTTGAAGGGTCCATACGCATATCCAATGGTCCATCTGTCATGAATCCGAAACCGCGCTTCGGATCCGCTAACTGAGGTGAGGAAACACCTAAGTCGAATAACACACCATCTACTTGTCCAAATATGCGCTGTGCCCTAGTGAAATTCGCCAAGGTGGCGTATGACGTCTTTTCCATAAAAAACCGACTATCACCTTCAGCGATCTTCTTACCGACCTGCACCGCATCGGGATCCTTGTCCAAGGCAAATACCCGTCCTGCCGGACCAACATACCTTAGCAACTCTTTCGAGTGCCCCCCTCGTCCAAAGGTGCAATCGATATATATCCCCCCTGGTTTTATCGCAAGAACTGCGAGAACTTCCGCCAACAGCACTGGCGTGTGGGTATTCAAAGCACCAATGAACGCAGCGCATCCGATGGTTCCGTAAGGAATTCCTCTACCTGGCTCAGCAATTCCTGGCGGCGACGTGTCCATACGTTGTCATCCCAAAGTTCGAATTTCATGACCTGCCCAACAGCCTTCACCTGTTTGTCAAGATTAGCAAACTCTCGTAGTGAATGAGGTATCAGTACACGACCATGACCATCGAGATCACATTCCGTAGCATGACCAATCAATAGATGGCTAATGGCCTGCGCTTTTCGGTCCAAAGCGGGAAGCACACGAAGATCATTCTCGATTTTTTGCCAATCTGGAAATGGGTACATTACAAGGCAATGCTCCGTGAGGCTGATAGTAACAACCAGTTTCCCATTACAGCATTCAGAAATCCGTTCCCGGTAACGGCTCGGTACCGCAAGCCGACCTTTCGGATCCAAAGTAAGACTGTATTCCCCTCGGAACATTTGTACCACTTAAGACCATTCTATCCCACTTATACCCACTCTAGAGCAATTATGGGCATTGATCTTTGCAGCTGTCAAGAAAATATTAGTGCTGTCTCTAAAGAATAATTACTTGACATACAGTTACTTAAGGGGTGGGGTTTTGGCAAATCCTATAGGAAAAATAGGGAAATTGCCTCTTAACTCATACGGTTAAGAGCAATCTTTGAGATTGAAGCTAAAGATGAGGATGTGGCAATAGGAAAGAGAACTTTTGGAGACACAAGAGTCGATCTATAAGCCGGGTTCTGTCGAGAACAGTCATCCATCTTGGATATGTGTCACCACATACCTCTAGCGACCTACCCGGGAGCAACGCGAGCCACGTTTGGTCACATGCATTAAAAGCATAGACCGGCTCCCCTATTTGGTCTTGCTCCAAGTGGGGTTTGCCCTGCCACCTCGATTGCCCGAGGTGCGGTGCGCTCTTACCGCACCTTTTCACCCTTACCCACCTGGCTATCCTCACCAAGAGGATAGCAAATGGTAGGCGGTATGTTTTCTGTGGCACTTTCCGTAGATTCACATCCCCCAGGAATTACCTGGCACTTCGCCCTATGGAGCCCGGACTTTCCTCTGTACGGCATTAAATCCTGTACGATTCCAAGACCCATCCGATACAGCGACTGTCCGATCGACTCTTGCGCAGAGTAGTCTTATATCATTTCAATGCAAAGTTGCAAGTCGATGTTACAACCTCCAACAATAAGCGCTTGGCGGCCTCTTCAGGGTCCTTTGCCTCAGTTATCGGGCGTCCGATCACGATGTAATCAGCACCGGCACAAAGCGCTGCTTGCGGAGATGTAATACGTTGTTGATCGTCTCGATCATTCACCCAACCAGGTCGGATACCAGGAGTCACTAACGTAAAATCAGGCCCGCATGCCTGTCTGATTGCCTTGATTTCATGAGGCGAACAAACCACGCCATCCATCCCAGCGTTTTTGGCCAATTTCGCTAGGTGGACAACATATTCTTCCAGAGGCAACGAAACCTGAAGATCCGATCGGAGTTCTTCGTCCGACAGGCTCGTCAATACCGTAACCCCCAGTAGCAAGGGCATGGGTTTACCACTTATTTCGGATCCACGCGCTAACTCCCTTACCAGTGTTTTCATCGTCCTAGCACCATTCAGGCAATGTACATTAAGTATTTTTACGCCAAGCTCCAATGCCACATGGGCCGCGTTCAGCACAGTGTTGGGGATATCGTGGTACTTGAGATCCAAGAATACATCCGCACCTTGTGCCATAACAGCCCTCACGATGCGCGGTCCCTCGCTCGTGAAGAGCTGAGATCCGATTTTGAAAACACCTACCCAAGGCGAGAGGCGCTGAGTAAGATCCAAAGCCTTTTTAAAGGAATCGACATCCAAAGCCACGCATATTTTTTCTTTTCCCATACCCCCCCCTCGTCAAGAAAAGTTTTCTTGCTTCACCGCGCCCCAAGATGGGTATCGTTAACAATAAAGGCGGTGCACTAGTGTCTGAACCACGGAACTGTGGTAATTTCCCCCTGAGTATAAATTAGGGGCGCCCCCCAATGTATTGGTTATTCAGGATTTATCTGGATTTCCAAGCACCTGGATATTACGATAAGGCTCCTTGATTTATTTATTCCCCCCTCATCTTCGCAAATGAGCCAAGTTTTACAAAACAATGATTTTGCTTTGACTGATGCGAAACTACGCATCGGTTTGAGGCGAAGCTTCGCTAGTAGTCTTAAATCTTGATTATCCCCTTTAATCATGAGATTTTACCAATCAGGACACCACGATGCCCCGAAAAAAAACATGCATGATACCCATGGCGACCTATGCCCTGTTTTCTCTCATCCTATCCAACGAGCTTAGCGCCCAATCCAAGAGTGCTGGCTTAGAACCAGTACCTGGACCACCCCCTCTTCCGAGCGTGGAAAGCGGCAAGGCCCTAGAACCGGATATCACCATCATCCAAGGTAAGAGAGAGATAGTGCATGAGTATCCGATCAACGGTCGCCTCTACGCCGTCAAGATCATCCCTAAACACGGATCTGCATACTACATGATTGATACGAATGGTGATGGCAATTTGGAAACACGAGAACAATTCGTTCTCTCTGTCCCACAATGGGTGTTGTTTAGTTGGTAAGCCTTGCTGCGTGAAATTGCTTGGTGTGACTTTGTCATCATTAGGTGTTTAGAAGCTTTGATTCAAGAATTATCTTTACAAATGGATCAAGTTTTGGGAAAGGACGTAATTGAGATACCCCCCTTTTCACCAATCAAGATGCCCCGAAAACCGCTTCAGTTAAGATTCTATCCTTCGCACAGTGGTGGATATTTTCAATAAAGTGCTTGTCGGTGATCCCGACAATGCTAACGCGTAATGATTTCGTTCATGACTGCATGAAAGGTGCAAAGTCTCGATCCTTAACCGAATACGTTTGCCAATATGGGTAATTCGAAAATGGTATATCGAACCAACGATTACTTCATGCATCGTCGGTCTGAGGCGAAGCCTCGCTAGTACGTTACGTAAACAAGCGCGTTAATGACAACACATGTTTGTTTGTAGCAATCACTAAGAGGCTATGAAACGATCAAGAAGTTTTGGCTCTTCCCCAGATCGTGTGGGTAAAGTGAATAAAATAGTGAAAGGCCCC
>CAZSVE010000026.1:0-35762 GCA_964610175.1 uncultured Thiotrichales bacterium | reverse complement strand
GAGAGTTTACTTGGTTATTAAAATCACATTACCCACACGATTTGATGAATAGCCAGAATTTTTATGAGTGAGTCAGGTTTTGGGAAAGAGCATAATTACGGAAATTCATGACTCGTCGCTCTGAGGCGGAGCCTTGCTGGGGATGTGTCTGAAGTTTGCGATTGGTTCGAGTAAAGTGGAAGGTGTTGCACTAGCGAGGCTTGTGCTCGAACCGGCAAACTGGTTTAGCATCGGTAAAGTAAAATGGGTGTTTTGTAGAACTCGACTCATTTGCGAAGATGAGCGGGAAATAAACAAATTGAGCCGGGAATATGACTTATCAAGAGAATGCGGAGAGAACCGCCGGTTCGTCCGATAATATCGATCTAAATAACATCGATTCGTCTGAAGTGGCCAAATTCGACCGGATGGCCTCCCGCTGGTGGGATTTGGAGGGCGATCTACGTGTATTGCATACCTTGAACCCACTGCGTTTGGATTACATAGAGCGCAGCGTGGGTTTACGGGGGAAGCGGGTTCTCGATGTGGGTTGTGGCGGTGGGATACTAGCCGAGAGCATGGTGAGCAAGGGTGCCCAAGTTACCGGTATCGATGCGGCCGAGGCGCCATTACGCGTGGCGAAGTTGCATCGCATCGAAACAGGTATCGAGGTGGATTATCGGTGTATCACAGCCGAGGCATTAGCGGAACAGGAACCGGGGATGTACGATGTCCTGACTTGTATGGAACTTCTGGAGCATATTCCCGACCCCGCGGTTACCGTGAAGGCGTGTGCCAAGCTGGTAAGGCCTGGGGGGAGTTGTTTTTTTTCCACTATCAATCGGAACCCGAAGGCTTGGCTGTTTGCCATCTTGGCGGGAGAGTATCTCCTTGGCCTGCTGCCAAAGGGTACACATGATTTTGCCAAGTTCATTCGGCCATCGGAGTTGATCGGGTGGTGCCGCAACGCAGGTCTCCTGACCAAAGGGTTGCAAGGCTTGTCGTATAATCCATTGACTAAATATTTTCAGCTTACTCCCAATGTGGATGTCAACTATATTGTTTGGTTGCAGGTGAGAGGCGATATAGCCGGTTAGGTTTTGCTTGACTAGTCTGCTGAACTTTCTCTGAGCCAATGTGCTTGCTTGAGTAGAAGACATGGATGTCTGGCGAAGCTTGTGCTTGAACCGACAAAGCATGATTTAGCATTGGTGAAGCGAAATTGGCGTTGAATCGCATTTTCACCATCCTTCCGTTATGAGGGATAAAGGCACCGCGTTCGAGAAAGTATCGATCGAAGATTTTCTTTTTGGCTACCTTATTGGAGGCGAGAAAGGATTTCTGGATAAATTCGATTTATTCATAGAAATGATCGTGGATTGAACCATATTGGCCGTGGATCGTTGCAGGAACTTTGAGACAACATGGAGGAGTTTAGCGCACATCGTAGCCGTACGAATTTGCTTGGTGAGTTTCGTGCTATCTTGTTCGATTTGGATGGTACGTTGGTGGATACAGCTCCGGATCTACTCTTTGCCCTTAACCAGGTGATTGTGGAAGAAGGTGGTGATAAACCGTTGCTGTCTCTGGGTGATATTCGTCCACTTGTTTCCCACGGAGGGCGTGCCATGGTGCAACGGGGATTCGGAATTACACCAGAAGGCCCCGGTTTTGCCAGATTGTTCGAACGATTCCTGAACGCGTATCGTGACAATATCGCGAACCATACTCGTTTGTTTCCCGGCATGGAAAGGGTGTTGGCGCAAATCGAAGTGCGTACCATGCTTTGGGGCGTCGTTACCAATAAAAGCGGTTGGTTGGCAAATCCACTGATGGCGGCTCTTGGTCTTGCTCATCGTGCTGCCTGTATTGTAAGTGGGGATACGACGGTGCATCGCAAGCCCTATCCCGATCCGCTATTGTTTGCTTGTCGGCAACTCGGGACGATTCCGAAGCATTGTTTGTATATCGGCGATGCGGCTAGGGATATCGAAGCGGGTCTGCGTGCAGGTATGCATACCGCAGTGGCGCTTTTCGGTTATGTTTCATCGAGCGAGGAACCGGAGAGGTGGGGTGCGGATTATGTGTTTTCTTCACCGCGGGATATTTTTGACTGGTTGGTGGATTCCTCGTTTTCAATGGTTTAGCGCTATTAAAAATGGTTATATATCCGTAGCATAGTGTACGGGGTGGTGAAAAGCTGTACTGTTCACCACGGTGGTTAAATTGGTTTCCGATGATCTTGAATGCTAAGATTGGACTCTGATTTCTTGGATCGCTTCTGCGAACGGGCATGTTGGTAGCGATGGCATTCGTTAAAGTACGGGTGTTTTTCGAGGATCCAGATTCCCCGAATTATCTTTATTGATTTGGGTTTTTCCGGTGTTGGGATTGGTATTGGAATTAAAGTATCGGGCTCCGATTGATCCAGGTGGAGGTTTCCACGAAAAACCCGGTTCTACCATGACAGCGATAGTAGTAATGATCGAGTCCCACGATAATTGTTCTTTGGTCGCGGAGAACTATGCACCGAAAAAGGATCTTCTTGCTGCGCGTATCGTTTTGGTTACCGGTGCCGCCGCCGATCTCGGGAGCGCGGCTGCTCGTGCATTCGCTTTTCATGGTGCTACTGTTGTGCTTCTCGACCATGACGTACCAGCGCTTGAAGCCCTCTATGACGATATCTTGCAAATAGGTGCCCCGGAGCCTGCTATCTATCCTATAAGTCTTGTAGGGGCTACACCCGTTCACTACGAGGAATTGGCGGATCGGGTGGACAGTGAGTTCGGTCGACTCGATGGTTTGTTGCATGCCGGGGCTGAACTTGGTATACCAAGTCCTATTCAATACTACGATGTAATGCAATGGGCAAAGGTCATGCAAGTGAATCTGCATGCCCCCTTCCTGTTGACTCGAGCATGCTTTCCATTGCTGAAACGTGCTGAGGATGCCTCTATCGTCTTTACTTCGGCGGATGTTGGCCGAAAGGGGCGGGCCTATTGGGGTGCTTATGGGGCTTCCAAATTTGCTATCGAGGGGCTCATTCAAATTCTTGCCGATGAGTTAGAAGCCGAACCACATTTGCGCGTCAATGGAGTTGATCCTGGTGTGGTACGCACGTGGCTTCGGAGCGTTGCCTACCCTGCGGAGGATTCAATGACTCTTCCAAGGCCGGAAGAAAAAATGTCTGCTTACTTGTTTCTTATGGGGCGGGATAGCCGTTCCCTAAACGGCGTCGTTGTGACAAGCTAATCGTATCCAGTAAAATCAATATCTGCTACGGAGGATAAGCGAATGGGAGAAGCACTTTTATCGATACAAGTGTACGCATTGGCGATTATGATCTCATTACTCGTTGCCATCATGATTCGCGGCGTTGTTAGTACACTCTCTAAATTGGGGAAGGGATCTTCGGTGCCTGCGGCGGCCGGCTCCATCGTAGCGGATGAAGATGATGATGGTCACGTTGCTGCAGTTACTGCGGCGGTTTGGGCTATGGTTGGACCTTATCGAATTGTGCATATCGAGCCTACGGATCGAGGCCGGGGTTGGGCTGCTCAAAGCCTGTTTACGCATCATACATCCCATGCGGTGGGACATAACCCGAAGCGATGGGACTCGAAGTCAAAATAAAGTTTTATAAATCTTGTATGGAGTGCATCGCATTACTAAATTTCTAAATCCTTATCGTCAAAGAGGAACCGAATCCCATGGAAAAAAAATTTAAGATTACGGTTGATGGCAAGTCCTACAACGTTACGGTTGAAGATCTGAGTCCGGGTAGCGGTATGACGATCCCCGCGCCTGGGGACATGGCTGTACCTCTGGCTTCAGTAGCGGCACCCGAAGCTTCGGCGGCGGCCGCTCCGGCGGTGGCTACTGGAGCGGGGGCAGGTGCGGACGATAAGGCGAGTCCGCTAGCTGGTATAGTAGTATCGGTTGAAGTTGGTGTTGGTCAGCAGGTCAAAGCGGGAGATGTCGTTGTTGTCATTGAAGCCATGAAGATGAAGACCAAAGTTACGGCGCATAAATCAGGTAGTGTTACCAATATTGCTGTAAAACCTGGTGATGGTGTTACGGCTGGACAGGTTTTACTTACCATTCGTTGATGAAACTTTAGGTTCAATATGGGTTTCAGGGTTTTTCATGCTGGAGTTATCAGGATTTTAGCGTAAATAGTGTGGCTCATTGAAAGTCGAATATGCTCTTGGAATCCATATTGATCTGGGTTTTACCTGTATTTTGTTGAGGGAAAGCTGTTACCACTAAATAGGGTAAGGTCTGGGTGAGAAGTCATTTTATCCCTAGATTTCTAAAAGTGTATTTGTGGTTTTCCTGGCTAAGAGTTTTGCGTTTTTGTGTATAAGTCGAACCGAATGTTGTTCCCGCTCAAAATTTCCATCCCGGGAAAATACTGAATGACACTTTGGCATTATTTGATTCGAGTATTTTGACTTTTCATTCAAACTCGTAGGTAAGCTATTCGTAGTCGCTGCCGAGCGGAGTTTATCGTTAATTTCGCGTGGGATCTCTAGTCGGGTAGCAAGATTCTTCAAATTCACCGCGGATATCCACGGTAACAAAACCTAGAAAGGGTTGGCATCATGGAATTTAACATCGATCTTTTTCAGGGGCTTGCTACTTTGCTCCAGAATTTCCAGGAAGAGCCACGTATCGCTCTAATGCGGGTATTTCTCATCTTTCTGGGTTTTGTGCTTATTTACTTGGCGCGCAAAGGAATATTAGAAGCACTGATTATGGTACCCATGGGGCTTGGGATGGCTACCATCAACGCTGCTGTACTAATTTGGGAAGAGGATACTGGAGGTATTGTTGCAGGTACTCAGGGAACATTATTTCTAAACCCACTTGTGGAAAAAACCGACGATTTGATGACTTGGTTACAAATCGATTGGTTACAACCTATCTATACGCTTACCTTCAGCAACGGTCTCATCGCATGCCTTGTCTTAATGGGAGTCGGTGTGTTATTGGATGTGGGTTTCGTAATGGCCAGGCCGTTTCAAAGCATGTTTATTGCCTTGTGCGCTGAACTTGGCACCGTCGTGATTTTCCCCATCGGGGTGGCTGCTGGCCTAACACCAGCCGAAGCGGGGGCGACGGCTACCATTGGGGGTGCTGATGGCCCCATGATATTATTTACGTCCCTGATTTTGGCTAAGAATTTATTCATCCCAATTACAGTCGTGGCTTATCTGTATCTTGGGCTTACTTATGGTGGTTATCCTTATTTAATTCGGTTTTTGGTTCCACAGCGGATTCGAGCCTTGGAAATGCCGGTTGAGAAGGTGCCTGAAATCAGTTCTGGTGACAAAGTCGTATTTGCGGTGATTGCGTGCACCGTGCTGTCCCTATTATTCCCTGTGGCTGCACCGCTGTTTCTCTCTCTATTTCTGGGTGTCGTTATTCGTGAGAGTGATCTGGGCCATTTTGCGGAAACCTTTGGTGGTCCGGTGCTCTATGGCGCAACGTTCTTCTTGGGATTGCTATTAGGTGTTTTGTGTGAAGCTAACACGCTACTCGATCCAGTTGTTTTAAAGCTGCTGTTATTGGGTATCGGTGCACTTACCATATCAGGGATTGGTGGCTTGCTTGGTGGTTACGTGCTCTATTTCTGGAGTGGCAAAAAATATAATCCGGTTATCGGTATCGCCGGTGTTAGCTGTGTTCCAACCACAGCTAAAGTTGCACAAAAAATGGTAGCTGCGGAAAATCCTGATATCATCGTGCTTCCCCATGCATTAGGGGCTAGCATTAGCGGCGTGATTACCTCCGCGATTTTTGCAAGCATTTTTATATCCCAACTGAAGTGATCACTGATTGGAAGCTCCATCCATGCATGTAGATTTGCACCATGCGAAGTTGCGGCATCAGCTGTTGGAACCGCATCGGGAAAATAGTAGAAAATGGATTCGGATTGTGCTGTTGGTGATGATTGTCGCCTTGATAGGTTGGTATTTTCTAGGAGATACACGACCAAAAGGTGATAATCAGCGCCAACTCGGCAAGCCACCAACTGCCGAAAGTGATGCGCAGGCAACATTTCGTGTTCCATTGGCAGTTCGTGGGTCAGGAAAACCCACTTCCACGTCATCATCGACTGCTGTGGTGGGCGGTGATCAAGCGCGAGATCTGATCCAAAATCTACGAGATGAGGGAAAAAAGATAGATCTCGATAATGTGTTCCGTCGGGCGGGGCAATTCGAGCGCGAAGGGATGCTGGTAGACGCATATCTCATGTATTTTTTCGCGGCAAGGCAAGGACATGCTGATTCTGCGATAGTGCTTGGCACAATGTACGATCCGAACCATGGTCCAAAATTTGCCGGCATTATAGATAAACCTGATTGGGGGCAGGCTCACAAGTGGTACCTTCGGGCCTTGGACGGAGGTAACCAAGCTGCCCAAGAACGTCTTGAATATCTCCGAAAGCAGGTGGAGGATGCCGCTGCTAAAGGTGATGTGGCGGCAAGTCGGTTAGTTCTGCAGTGGCAATAAGGATGCATCTCTCTATATCATCCACCATGAAAAAAATAAAAAGCATACGGAGCATACTTTTGCTATTTCTATTCACGATAGTATGCATGCCGAATCTCGTTTTTTCCGTGCAACCAGATGTACGCAAGCCTTTATTGATGGAAGGGAAGCGATCTCTTTACCAACGAGTGCTCGCGAAGCCGGGTGTCAATATCCATTCAGAGCCGGGTGTGTTAGGTGATATAAAGCCAACGATACCATTTTCGGTTTACTACGTTTACTCGCGCCATATCGCTAATGGTGTGCAATGGGTTGAGGTAGGGATCGATGCACATGGTGATATACATGGTTGGGTTCCGGAACGTGATCTTGTGGAATGGAAGCAGGCCTTGACAGTAGCTTTTCGGAACCCAGTGGGACAAGACAGGGTCTTGCTGTTTCGAGATAAAGAGTCCTTGAGAAATCTAGTCGAGGATCGGGATCTAACCGCCTATGAGCAACTATATAGGAGGGCGGAAGCAGGTATGTTGTCCGCTGAGGGACCGGTCGTTGCTATTCAACCAAAAGAACACGTGGATCTACGGAAAGATTTTTATCTTATTCCTATTCATCGGCATGAAGATGTGTATCTTGGTGGTAAAAAAGCATTGATGCTTGAGGTTACATCGGTACCGTTAGCCTCCGAAATGCATACGGAGCCAGTGATTTATTCCGAGGGAGAAGTTCCGTTCACGAAAGAACGATATTTAAAGGGAAAGAATCGGGAAGGAATAATTCCCGTGAAGGAGAACTCGGACTATCGTGCCGGTGTGGTATTCGTTATCGACTCTACCTTATCCATGGAGCCCTATATTGCGCGAACACGCGAAGCTGTGCGAAAGATATATGCTCGTTTGGAGCGTGGCGGGCTTGCAGAGAAAGTCAACTTCGGTTTAGTAGATTTTCGCGATAGCATCCAAGCGGTAGAAGGATTGGAATATCTCGCGAAGGTTCATGTCACACTTGCAGATGGTGCAAATCCGAGCGGGTTTTTCTCTCAGGTAAATGCATTGGAACCCGCTGAAGTTTCAAGTCAGGATTTTATTGAAGATGCATACGCTGGCATTAAATTGGGACTGGATGCTATTGGCTGGCATGGTTACGATGCTCGTTATATCGTGTTGATTACTGATGCCGGCGCGAGAGATGCTCGGGATCCGCTTAGCCATACGAGATTGGATGCTGAAGAACTTCGTCGGATTGCTAAAGCTAATGATGTGGCGATCTTGGTTTTACATTTGCTGACTCCTTCGGGTGTCGGCAACCATGCGCTGGCCGCTCAGCAATATAAAATTCTTTCTCATTATCCGGGAATTGGAAGTTTCTACTATGGGGTTGAGACTGGTAATGTAGCGCAGTTTGGTCGAGCGTTGGATGCATTGGCGAACCAAATTGCCGATCAGGTTCAAGAGGTAGTGAGGATTGAGTTGCCCGTATATACGGCAGATCGAAAGCAGACATATGTACTGGGTGGAAAGAAAATATTGCCTACAGAAGGAAAGCTGCTTGCTTCCTCTCCGCTGACTGAATTGCAGGAAAAAGTCGCAAAGCTGGGTTACACGTTGCGGATGCGTTATCTGCGTAAACACAAAGATGGACAAATTCCTATAGTGTTTGACGCTTGGCTGCTCGATCATGATTTCTTGGATCCCGAACGTGTTACGTTGGATGTGCGTGTATTGCTTACCCGGAATCAGCTCAGTGATCTTCAGCATGTTTTGCGTCAAGTTCTAAATACTGCTGAGGAAGGATTACTCTCTCCTCGCAACTTTTTGAATGATTTGAAGAGCCTTGCTGTTAGCCTGCGGCGTACTCCCGATGAAATCGGGGAGAGCACGATTGCGACAAGTGGAACGGGAAGCAACTTGGCGGATCTCGGTTATATGCGGGAGTACATGGAAGATCTCCCTTATACCGGCGAAATCATGGATCTCTCTCTCGAAACATGGGAGGTATGGCCAGCGAAACAGCAACTCGCGTTTATTGATAAACTCGAAAATCGAATCAACTATTACAAAGCCTTACACGATCACACCGATTTATGGATATCTCTTGATGGCGGCTCTATTGATGGAGACTCCGTTTTTGCTCTTCCATTGGAAATGTTGCCATGAAAAGAACTACTGTGCGGAGTGGAACCATATCTTACTTTCTCTTTTATCGTTGAGAGTGATGGATTGGCGTGCAACGTGATTTTTTGCCGTGAAAATACAAGATCCTCCTAGGGGTGGGGGAATAGACGTCCTTGATGATTCAGGTATGGTGTAATATTGCTGTACGTCGCATTCCGCTATCTTAATAGCACTCTCGATTTCATGATTGTTGACTGCAAAATCCCTTTCAGATAGAGGCAAAGGGCGTTTTTTGTCAACCATAGCCACGTTTTCGAATTTATCGAACTCTTTTCCCTTCTAGGAAGGTGACGGGGAATTTCTATTCTATGGCAATGGGAGTCCATCCCGCTTAAGTGTCTTATCCGACTGAAGCGCGTTGTTTTTGACCATAAGCTTTCGGTGCTTTGGTCTGGAATCCTGTATCTACTAACTGCTCTAATGAGTCATGTCCTGTAAGACTAATCCCCAGAATGCCTTGGTAGGCGAAACCAGTCCGTATCTTCTCCAACATGCCAGAAACCCGGTGGCATGGCATCCCTGGAACGAAGCCGCGTTGAAAGAAGCTCGCCGGGAAGATAAACCCATTTTGCTGTCCATCGGTTATTCTTCCTGTCACTGGTGTCATGTGATGGCACATGAATCCTTCGATGACGAGTCAACGGCGGAGTTGATGAATAAACTCTTCATCAACATTAAAGTGGATCGTGAAGAACGACCGGATCTGGACAAAATCTATCAATTGGCCCATCAATTTCTTACCCAACGGCCCGGTGGTTGGCCACTGACCATGTTCCTTGCCCCTGATGATCACACGCCGTTTTTCGGCGGGACCTATTTCCCCAACCAACCGCGTCACGGTATGCCCGCCTTCTCGCAGATCCTGCAGAGCGTTGCCGATGCCTATCGGGATAGGCGCCGCGACATAAGAGATCAGAACCGTTCCGTTCGAGAGGCGCTGCAGCACCTGGTGCCAGATACACTTCCCGATGAACACATTACATCCAAGCCGCTTGATGAGGCGAAAAAGCAACTGAGCAATGAATTCGATCGACAAAATGGTGGCTTTGGAGATGCCCCCAAGTTTCCTCATCCCACGAATATCGACTATTTATTGCGCTATCATGGATTGCCTGCCATCACTACTGAAGGAATTGCTTCTGATGAGAAGAATCTGGCCATGGCTGCTGCCTTTACCCTTGGCAAAATGGCCAATGGCGGGATCTACGACCAGATTGGCGGTGGATTTTATCGCTATTCGGTGGATGCGGGCTGGATGATCCCGCACTTCGAAAAAATGCTTTACGACAATGGTTTATTATTGACCCTTTATGCGGATACGTGGCTAATTACCCGAAACCCACTATTCCAACGGGTAGCTTTCGATACGGGAGATTGGGTTATTCGAGAGATGCAGTCCCCCGAAGGTGGCTATTATTCGGCTCTGGATGCCGATTCCGAGGGCGAGGAAGGAAAATTCTACGTTTGGTCCACCGAAGAAGTACGAAAATTACTTACGAAAGACGAATACCGTGTCGTTTGCCACCGTTTCGGTCTTGATCGTCCACCCAATTTCGGGGGGAAGGGTTGGCATTTGCATGTCGTTGTCAATGCCGAACAGCTAACCCGCAGCCTTGATCTGGACGAAGTAACCGTTGGTCGATTGCTTGCCCAAGCCCGCGCCAAACTGTTTGTGGCCCGAGAGCGACGGGTTCATCCTTATCGTGACGAAAAGATATTGACCGCTTGGAATGGGATCATGATTAAAGGGATGGCCGATGCCGGGCGGATTTTGAAAGAGGCTCGATTCATCCGATCCGCCGACAGAGCATTGGCCTTTATCCGCGAAAGGCTATGGCGCGATGGCCGTCTCTTGGCCACCTACAAGGATGGGCGAGCGCACCTATCTGCTTATCTCGACGATTACGTCTTTATGATCGATGCTGTTTTGGCGTTACTTCAGAGCCGGTGGCGAAACGAGGATCTCGATTTTGCTTGTCAACTCGCCGAAGTGGTGTTGGCACAATTCGAAGACACCGATGTCGGTGGTTTCTATTTTACGGCAAACGATCATGAATCATTGATTTATCGTCCCAAACCCATGATGGACGAGGCACTGCCTGCGGGAAATGGTATTGCGGTACGGGTATTTACCCGTTTGGGGTATTTGCTTGGCGATATTCGTTATTTGCAATCGGCGGAGAGAATCCTCCGGGTTGGTTGGTCTTCCATCAACCAATTTCCTCACGCCCATGGGACATTACTATCCAGCATACAGGAATACCTTCTGCCTATCCAGGTAATCCTGTTGCGTGGAAGAGGTGAATATCTTGACAAGTGGTTGGAACGCTGTCAGCGGGACTATTCGCCGCAACGTGTTACCTTCGCTATTCCAGCGAACGTGGGTACCCTTCCTATGGCCTTGCAGGAACGTACTTCTCAGGGGGATATCGTGGCATATCTCTGCGAGGGTCATCAGTGCTGTGGACCGATTACGGAATTCGACGCGCTTGAGAAGGCACTTGGCGAGACGACGCGTGGGTGAGGTGTAGCCCGATCCAATGGCGTTCAGCGTGGGTTTTGAGGAGCTGTCTGCGATTCCCCTGTCGGTAGTTCCTGATTATTCATTGTGTTTATAGCTGCGTGATAAGGCACAAAGTGTGTACCTTAACCGGGTGTGTTTTTATCAGCGTGGACGATATCAAAAATATAGCGTTTCCACTCAAAACGTTTCAATGCCTAGAATTCCTCTAATTTGTCTATTTTCCGCTCAGGTTCGCAAATGAGTCAAGTTTTACGAAACGCCGGTTTTTCTTTACGAATGCTAGATCATGCTTTGTCGGTTTGAGGCGAAGCCTTGCTTGCGACTATTTCATGGCTTTCGTAGTCTGAAGCGAAACCTTCTCCCTAAGGTCAACATCATCATTTGTTACTATTTTCATTTATTACTGGAATAGCCAATTGAATAGATCGAGTGGGAAATTGATTGCTGTTGGGATCGTGATGGGATGTGTGGCTTTGCTGTTTTTTATGGGGTCGGAAGAGGGACCATCGTCGCGACCTCGGGGACTGTATTTCCCTTGGCGAGTGGAAGTTTTTCCGGATGGATCTTCCCGTGTTTTTGGGATTACGTTGGGGAAGAGTACGTTGGAGAATGCCCGAATGATTTTTCGGGATACCGGTGACATTAAGTTGTTCGCCTCGGAGAAAAAGTTTGCCCTGGAGGTGTTTTTCGATAGCGTGGACCTGGATGGGATACGGGGGAAATTCGTATTGGGTCTTTCTGTCGACGAGAAGACCATGAGTGCCATGTTGGGACGGGGCGTGCGCATGAAATCTATGGCCGGCGGGACGCGGAGGGTGACACTGCATCCGGATGATTTGGCACATCTTCGATATGCACCGGTAACCGCGATTACGTACCTTCCTTTGGCGGATCTCGACGAAGCGGTGGTACGGAAACGGTTCGGGGAACCCGAAAAACGGATATTGGAGGAGGGACAGGAGGGGGTCGTTCATTGGTTTTATCCGCATCTTGGTTTGGATGTCGTGTTGAATAGGAATGGAAAGGAGGTGTTTCAGTATGTTGCGCCTCGGGAGTTCGACCGCCTGCTGGATGGGTTTTGATTTTGCATGACCGGGTGTTCGGCTGGCGATTCCGGGTATGGTTTCGGAACTTGAAAGTGCTGTTTTTCAAAGGGATCATTCGTTTGTTTTCCGCCCAGCTTCGCAAATGAGTCGAGTTCTACAGACTCCCCATTTTGCTTTACCGATGCTAAATCATGCCTTGTTGGTTTTGAAGCGAAGCTTCGCTAGACGTTATATCTCTCGTGTCTTCTTTATCATGGGCATCGAACTGTGAATACATGCGCATGAGTATTTTTCATTTGTTGTTTTTGTTTTTTCTTTTGACCCCCGTAGTGGAGATCTATTTTTTAATTACGGTGGGTAGCGTGATTGGCGTATGGTTGACTGTTGTTCTTGTGGTGTCCACAGCGCTGATTGGTGCCTATTTCGTGAAGCAACAAGGGTTGTCGACCCTGTTTCGTATCCGGGATGGTGTTTATTCTCATGACGGTGAGCCTTTCACTGACTTGCTGGAGGGAGTGGTGATTGTCGTTGCCGGAGCTTTGTTGCTTACGCCGGGTTTTGTTACCGATATGATAGGGTTTGTTTTCCTCGTACCTTCCTGGCGGCGTGCGGTGATTTACCGGTTTTTACATGGGGATAATATTTCGTCGGTGATGTCTTCCCGTGCTTATCGGAGTACCAATGGATCGACTGGTTCTGTAATAGAGGGGCATTTTCGGCAGGAGGATGAGTGATGGCTGAATATAGCATGACTTGGGCTTTGGGGGTTGGGGGAGCGATGCTGGTCGTGGGGATTGGCCTTGGTATGCTCACTGCGTATTTTTTACTCCCGGGCACAAGACAGGCAAAGAAGTTGCAAAAGGAGCTGGATGATGTGATTGCTGAATTTTCCCAATATCGGGGACGGGTTGCCGAGCATTTTTCGATGACTTCCGATCTGTTTCAGGATCTGACGACCCGATATCGGGGGCTTTATGATCATTTGGCTTCGGGGGCCCGAAGTCTTTGCAGGGAAACGAGTGGGGGGGGGCGCCTTGATTTTGCCGATGTGGGGTTGCTTGCGGATCGGGATTCGCGAGTCGATGCAATACCGAAGCCGAATGCGCAAGAGGTGGATTCAGGGAAACCAGGCACGGAGAAGGAGGAATCGGATACCGAGGCGCAAACGCTGGATCGTTCTTCTTCTCCAAGGGATCGCAGATAGGAGGGTACGGTGTGAGTGAATGTCTCCTATCTGGGGGCTGCGGGCGTGACGAGAATGGTTTGGTTTGTGTGGGATGGTGTTTTGGATTTGAGTACACACTCCGGTGCGATTTTTTGGTGTGGTTCCCAAATAGGCATGTCGTTGCCATGAGAGTGCGCTGTGCTCGGCAATGTCCGATCTCCCATGCCCCCTTTTTCATCGTCTGGGGTGATGGATATTCGACATGACTTGGTGCCATGAGTTCGTCCTGGATCGCTGAGAATGCCTTTTTATCTATGAGTCTTCCGAATTTGATGAGTGTTCCGGGTTTGCCTCGCGTCGACTCTGAATGATCGGTGGTCATGGGTAAGCTAAAGCGAGTTACATAAGTTAGGTTATATGGGCGAGCAAATTCTATCGAATAATGTCTCTAGGGAGTAAAGTTGAATGGCGCGAATCACTGTTGAGGATTGTCTTGAGAAAATGACAAGCCGCTTTGAGTTGGTGTTGTTGGCTTCCAAACGGGCGCGACAACTATCTCATGGTGCAGATCCGCTACTTGATGAGGATGATGATAAACCCACGGTATTGGCGTTACGCGAAATCGCCGAAGGGAAAATCGATCGATCCTTATTGGATGACGATGCCGAGGAGGATCGTTTTGATGATAATTTTTATGTTGAAACCCCGGTGGGGTTTCCTGCCGCCGCCGCAGTGGAGAACGTGAATGCCCCCTCTGTTGGCGAGGAATTGGCGGCAAGTACCGAAGAGAGAGGGACATCTTAGAAAAAGGGCTTTCTTCCAAGGAAGAGACACCCCAGGGATGTGAGAGGATCGTATTTTTTTAACCCGATAATACCCAGAACCGAATGGATCTTTGGATTGTTTCGTCGAGGATTTTCGGATGAAGGGTTGTATGGATACCTCGGCCAGGCGTTAAGGCATGAAACTGGTGATTGCCGAATCAGGCCTAAATTGCAGTTAAGACGAACATGCTGGCAGCAATGGTGTTTGCTGATATCCCAGGTTATGTCTTTTGTTGATGGAAGAAGGGACACTTGTTTCGGGCGCGATCTCGGAAAAAGCGTGGATCCTTTAGTTTGGATCGTAGTTGATTGTTTATTCCCCGCTCATTTTCATAAATGAGTCAAGTCCTACAGAGTACCAATTTTGCTTTGCCGATGCTAAATCATGTCGGTTTGAGGTGAAGCTCCGCGAGCGATGATGGATTCGTTTTTCGGTAGAGGGACCAGGGATGGATGTAAGACGCGGTTTGTGCGATGTAAGAGCGCTTGGGTACACTGCCGAAGATAGCGTATAAGTTGGCGTTTTGTCTACGGTGCGCGAGAGTGATGGTATGCCATGTTTGGATCGTTTTCTCCGATATTTCCTTTCAATAAAGAGGTTCCTTTCAGTAAGGAGTTTTTGCGCGGTTTGCGTGTGCCCTATCGATCCGGGGTGCCGTATCTTCGGCCTGATTCATCCATCGAGTCTTCTTTCAGGCAGGCGTCGGAGCGCAGGTATTATATCAGTGAGCTTTGCGAGCTTACCGGGCAGTATCTCGATCCTGCATTCGTTCGGGAGATCTATCGAGCCTACCTGTTTGGTGCCGAGGCCCATGATGGGCAAACGCGGAGCACCGGCGAGCCTTATATCTTTCATCCCCTGCACGTCGCGAAGATCCTCGCGGAGATGCATTTGGATTACCAAACAATCGTCGCGGCCATCTTGCACGATGTTGTCGAAGATACTCCACTGGCGTGTGGTCACGTAGAAAAAGCTTTCGGTTCCGAGGTCGCGGAGCTGGTCGATGGTGTCAGTAAATTAACGCATGTCAGTTTCGATAGCTTGGCCGAGGCGCAGGCGGAAAACTTCCGCAAAATGCTTCTTGCCATGACGAGGGATATTCGTGTCATCCTTATTAAATTGGCCGATCGTCTCCACAATATGCGGACCCTGGAAGGGCTTTCGCCGGAGAAGCGTTTCCGCATTGCCCGGGAAACCTTGGAGATCTATGCGCCGATAGCAAGTCGCCTCGGACTGAACAATATCGCGGTGGAGCTGGAGGAACGTGGTTTCAAGGCGCTATACCCCATGCGTTATCGGGTACTTGAGGAGAAGGTCAAGACGACGAGAGGGAATCGCAGACGCCTTATCAATAAAATCGAGAGGAAGATTCTGAATCGGTTGCAGGAGGAGAGGATCTCGTGTCGGGTTTTGGGGCGCGAGAAGCATCTTTATAGTCTATATCGGAAAATGCGCCGCAAGAATAGGTCTTTTTCCGAGGTGCTCGATATCTATGCCTTTCGCATCATCGTGGAGGGGGTGGATATGTGTTACCGGGTGCTTGGGGTGATTCATGGCCTGTATAAACCGGTGCCCGGTCGATTCAAGGATTATATTGCCATCCCCAAGGCAAATGCGTATCAGTCGTTGCATACTGTGTTGTTCGAGCCGCACGGTCTCCCTATCGAGATCCAGATCCGTACTGAGGAGATGAATGCCGTTGCCGAGACCGGGATCGCGACCCATTGTCGTTATAAGAATGACGCAACCGTCACCAATGCCGCCCATCAACGCGCCCGTGAATGGTTACGAGGGTTGTCGGAGATGCAGAAGAAGGCCGGTAATCCCTTGGAGTTATTGGAGAGTGTCAAGGTCGATTTGTTTCCCGATGAGGTTTATGTCTTTACCCCCGCCGGGGAGATTATGGAACTACCGCGAGGTGCTACGGCAGTGGATCTCGCCTATGCCGTGCATACGGGGGTTGGTAACACCTGTGTCGCCGTAAAGATCGATCAACTTTACGCTTCGTTACGAACTCCGTTGGAGAACGGGCAAACCGTGGAAGTGCTTACCGCGCCGTGGGCCCACCCGAATCCCGCCTGGCTGCATTTCGTGGTTACGGCAAAAGCGCAATCCAATATCAGGAATTATCTCAAGAAATTGAATCAGGATGAGATCATAGTCCTCGGACGGAGGTTGTTGATGCAACCATTGGTGCGTAGATCGGTACGGCTGGACGATATACCGATCGAACGCATTGATGCGTTGTTGGCTGAACTCGATCTCGATGCGATAGATGATCTGCTATTGGAGATCGGACTTGGAAAGCGCGCTGCTGCCTCAGTGGCCCATAGGCTTTTGAGCGAGGTCGATAAGGAGGAGACATCGACGCTCGAATATTCGGAAGATTTCCAGTTCCATTACCCGTTACACATCAAGGGGACCGAGGGAATGGTCGTCGCCCTATCCAGGTGTTGCTATCCGATACCGGGGGATTCGATTGTAGGTGTTAGTACCGGTCGGGGTATCGTAATCCACAACAAGAACTGCAGAAACGTATCCGTGGAGCATTTTCGTAATTTGCATAAATTGGTGGATGTGGGGTGGGAATCCCATATCAAGAGCGAGTTTCCTGTGGGAATTCGCGTTCACGCGCTCAATCGAAAAGGTGCGCTTGCGGCCTTTGCCACTGCCATTGCGGACATGGGTGCCAATATCGAAAATATCGTCCTTTTTGACCAGGACGGTACTCAAAGTTCTATTGGCTTTATCATCGACGTTAGCGACAGATACCACTTGGCGAAGATCATGAAACGTCTGCGGGCTATCGATTTCGTATCACGAATTACGCGGACTTGATGGATGGTATGGATGGGACCAGCAGTGGGCTGGATGATAAATGAGGTGTGCAATGAAAAAGGATGGTCATGATATCGATAGATCCCCATCTTGGTCGAAGGCTTGGGAGTCCCTTTTCACCACATCCATCACGCCTAACGCCATCGGTGCACTTGCTACCATCATCAGTGCACTCGCCGTTCTTGCTTCAGCTTTTTCCAATGTTGGCGTGGCTTCCTTTGACCCTGACTATCTACTTGCGACAATCGTAGTCATGATAGGTACGATATTTTTGATATTTGGCTTTACATTTGTTTTATCGCTCCGTGACCGTGGTCCTTCCGGCCTTGCGAGATTGAAAGCTGACATCACAGCCGCCTATCTGAATGCATTGGAGCAAAGTAATCTGAATCCCGCCAATGGTAAACAACCATGACCAATTCCGCTGACTCGATAGGAACTGCGCGGTCTGTCCATCAAGCAAGTGGAAGCCCAGTTTGAAACTCTCGATCCCTCCCCATTCTTCGCCATCCGCATTTAAGACTCTGGAGGCCAAAATAGGCGAATATGAAGGTGTCAAGACGCCATCAGGCGGATACCGTATCTGCTGCGCATGTCGAGCGAGCCAGCGAGTATCTGGTAACGAATACTTCCCGTAGGATCTATCGTCACTTGGGAACCGTTGGCGGTGTACTGCTCGGCGCCGCTATTTCGAATATCTTGGCTATGAGTTTGGGATGTCAGTATACGGGTATGGGCACTGTTTCGTCTGCTGTGCTCGGTATTATCGGAGCATTCATGATTGCGCTCCATATCGCGAAGGACTGATATCACCCTAACCCGTGCACCAATAATCCTATGAGCGAGAATGAAATAACGCCCGTGCCGAATTTTATTCGGCACATCGTCGAGGAAGATCTGGCAAGCCATAAGAGTGCCGGACGCTTGGTAACTCGCTTTCCCCCGGAACCCAACGGATACCTGCACATCGGGCACGCCAAATCCATCTGCCTCAATTTTGGTCTCGCCGGGGAGTATTCTGCCGAGTGTTATCTTCGCTTCGATGATACCAACCCGCTTACGGAGAGCGAGGAATACGCCGATTCCATACGAGAGGATGTCCGTTGGTTGGGTTTTGATTGGGGGGAGCGGCTTCGTCATGCATCCGGCTATTTCGATCGGCTGTATGAGTGCGCCACCCAATTGATAAGGAAAGGCAAGGCGTATGTCTGTGATCTGACCCCCGAACAGATCAGGGAACAGCGAGGTACGTTGACGGATCCCGGTGTTGAAAGTCCATTTCGTAATCGAAGCGTCGAGGAAAATCTCGATCGGTTCGCGCGCATGCGCAATGGTGAATTTCGAGATGGATCGTGTGTGTTGCGGGCTAAAATCGACATGGCGTCGCCCAATGTCAACTTGCGCGATCCCACCCTGTATCGAATTCGACGCGCATTGCACTATCGGGAAGGCGACAAATGGTGTGTCTATCCCATGTACGATTTCACCCATCCGATCTCCGATGCCATCGAGTGTATTACCCATTCCCTGTGTACATTGGAATTCGAGGATCATCGGCCTTTGTACGATTGGGTGTTGGATAATCTCGATTTTCCTTGTCGTCCCCGGCAGATCGAGTTTTCCCGCCTTTCCCTGGAATATACCGTACTCAGCAAGCGGTTGCTGACGCAACTTGTAAAGGAAGGCCACGTGGATGGCTGGGACGATCCCAGGATGCCTACCCTGTCCGGGCTTCGCCGCTGCGGATATACCCCGGGATCGATTCGCGATTTCACTGATCGCATCGGCGTTACCAAAAAGGACCATGTCATTGAAATGGGTCTTTTGGAACATTGTGTCCGTGACGATCTGGATGGCCGTTCCCAGCGCCGTATGGCGGTGTTAAGGCCCCTCAAGCTGGTGATAGTCAACTACCCCGAGGACCGCATCGAGGAATTGGAGGCGCGAAATCATCCGCAGTTCCCGGAGATGGGTGTACGCAAGGTGCCTTTCTCACGGGAATTATTTATCGAGCGGGATGATTTCCTCGAGGACCCGCCAAAGAAGTACTTTCGATTATCGCCGGGACGCGAGGTACGGCTCCGTTTTGCCTATTATGTGACCTGCGTCGCTGTCGTGAAGGATCCGAAGACGGGCGAGGTCACCGAGGTACACTGCACCTATGATCCAGCGACACGGGGGGGGAGTTCTCCCGATGGGCGCAAGGTGAAGGGGACGATTCACTGGGTGTCGGCGGCCCATGCCTTGACGGCGGAGGTGCGTCTCTATGACCGCTTGTTCGCAACACCCTATCCCGGCAAGGATACCGGGAATTTCCTCGACGACATCAATCCGAATTCTCTGACGGTGCTGCATTCGTGCCAGTTGGAGCCCGCCCTTGCCGAAGCTACTGCGGATGATCGCTATCAATTCGAGCGGCTTGGTTATTTTTGCCTGGACCGGTTCGGTTCATCGAGATCGCACCGGGTATTCAATCGAACGGTGGCGCTGCGGGATTCCTGGGAGAAGATCAAGGAAAGGTAGCGTAGATACGTTACCACCAAAGTCATCCCTCTATCATCAAAAATAGCCAAGGCATCAAGGGCTAAAATAGTTTTTATCTGTGATTCCGATACCTGTATGTACGGCTGCTGTTTTTATGGTGGCTGTGTTGTGCGTGTGTAACATGGAGGTGGTTACCCAATAAAAAACCCCATCAGCCAAAGCCAATGGGGTTTTTGTCACTACATTAATAACCAATCTTTCAATGATTTTTGTTTGGTTGATTTCCATTCTTAACTTTGCTTTCCCAACTAATTTTTATAATTTGCTCTTCAATCTTCTTGAATTTTTGAACGTAGCTATTGCTTGTTTCACGATTTTCAAAGTTTTCTTATTAAGAGGTCTATTGCTTAGGCTTACGCTTATATTTACATCACATAGTACGAACACGGTTATCATTGTTAGCAACAATAAGAGTCCGCCGCTAGCCAACTGGATCTCCTCGGAGGTTCACTAAACGAAATCGTTTACTATATTGCATAGTTTTCTACCTCATCATGTTGTGTAAAGAACGAGCCGGGACCGTATTGCCTCCGACTTACCCATCGGTCGATAGTGTATAAGTTGACCCGATTGGAATCAATATTATTCAATTGCTTCCAACACAGAATGCTGGAATAAGGTGTGATACCTCTTCATCACAATGTCACGTACCATCATAAATGGTGTTGGGATTGAGATGATGGAGCAAGTGGTTCAACTACCTGCAACAGTCATTTGCTTGATGAGCACGGAGCCTGTCCGTATATTGCCGCGCTTTTCCATATCATTGCCAATGCGGCGTATGCCGAGAAAGATGTCCCGCAAATTTCCGGCGATGGTGATCTCTTGAACCGGAAATTCGATTTTCCCTTCTTCGATCCAAAAGCCGCTTGCGCCACGGGAGTAATCGCCGGTGACGATATTGACGCCGGACCCCATCAATTCCGTTACCAGCAACCCGGTTCCCATTTCGTCGAGAATGTTCGCGAGATCCTGGGCATTGGGTTCCACGGTGAGGTTATGGGCACCTCCGGCGTTGGCTGTCGTTTCCATGCCCAGCTTGCGGGCCGAATAGCTACCCAGCATATATCCTTGTAGAACACCGTCCGTTACCACATCCCGGACCTTTGTAGCCACCCCCTCGTTATCGAAAGTGGTACTTCCCGGCCCCTTGGGTAGATGAGGTTGCTCGTGAATGCGGATGAATTCCGGGAATACTTGTTTACCCAGATGATCCAGCAAGAAACTCGATTTACGATACAGCATACCGCCGCTGATCGCCGATAAGAAATGACCGAATAAACCAGTAGCGATTTCCGCTTGAAATACCACTGGTGTCGTTTGGGTGGTAATTTGGCGCGCATTGAGGCGTGCAATCGCTTTTTCGGCGGCTTTTACCCCGATGGTCTTGGTATCTTCCAGATCGGCAGGATCTCTTGCGGAGGTGTACCAGCCGTCCCGTTGCATTTCGGGTCCGCTTCCAGCGATTACCGCACAATCGATGCTATGTCGAGTCCCCGAGTGAACGCCCAGAAAGCCATGGGTATTCCCGTATACATGAGTCCCTTGATGCCAATTGACCGAGCTTCCCTCGGAATTGGTAATACGGGTATCGAACTCCCTGGCGGCATTTTCCGATGCGGTGGCGATGGTAATGGCCGTTTCCGGTTCCAGTTCCCAAGGGTGATAGAGATCCAGATCCGGCATATCGGTTGCCATTCGATCGGGGTCGGCAAGGCCTGCATAGCTGTCATCCGAAGTGTAGCGGGCAATGGTGCGGGCAGCCTGTACTGTTTCCTTGATTGCTTTCTGACTGAAATCGGTAGTGCTCGCGGAACCCTTTTTTTTACCGAAATAAACCGTTACCCCAAGATCTCGATCACGGATGTGTTCGATGGTCTCCACTTCTCCAAGGCGTACGGAAACCGATAGACCAGAGCTGGAGGCGATTTCGGCTTCCGCAGAGCTTGCGCCTTGTCGGGTAGCCTCGGCCAGAATATCGGTTACTAATTTTTTTAAATTGTCCTGCTCATCGATAACAGTCGGGAGTTGGTTCAACATGGCCAAAGTTACAAAATTTATAGGAGATTGTGTTTGATGGATGTTTAGCGAAGCTTCGCTAAGTATATCTTGTGATCTGAATCATTATTAGTCAGAGCCTTATCCATGGAATCTTGAACAAAGCGATCAAAAATTTGATTGTCCTTTCGACCAAAGAGAGAAATCTTGTGCGCTAATTCTATCCAGAATCAGAAGATCTTTCCCCTAAGCGAGATAACAGTGCTCTTTTTCGTACGATGAAATCTCGGTTCCGGATAGGCCGGATTGGGATGACTTCGATATTAAGAATAGGTCACGTTGCGTGTAGTTCATCATCCTAAAGGTAAAAGATTTTTTTACTGTACTTGAACGGTCTGGGTTCTGTCGTTCCGAGGGAAAGCGAGGGGTGTCTTATGAGTTTCCTTTTGTTCTGTGGTCTCATGGCAACAGTGTTGAGTTGCCTTTTTGGGCTGCTTCCTAGTCAATCGGCATCAGCATAGATTATCGGCGCCTCTTGGATGCTTGGCTACTATTTCCTATATTTCCTCAGTGTGATGGTGTTTGCTTGGCAAATCAGGCTTATTATTTGGACTGACCGTTGTTTGAGGGCGGTAAGGGTAGGGATAATCGCTTGACGTTGAATTCAGGGATTGCTTTGATGTGAATTTTTATTTCGACGTAATGCTCTTCCTTGCCGGAATGGGCAGGGGATTGCGCGGGGAGATGGGCAATAAAACTTATAAAATATTCGATCCGGTGACTCATTCATTTCCGAAATGGGCTATTTTCTATAGACGGGGGCGATATTCTTATGAGGAATGAACAATCCACATCCCAATTGGCGAAACGGGCCAATTCCATTTTCCTGTAGTAACAATGATTCTTCTGGGTTGATCTCCGCAATCAAAACGCTTCGAGTATGAATTGGTTTTTTTTGTGTAGAAATAATATGTTCCTTGCCGCATAAGAGTTTACGGACGCGGATACCCATCTGTTGGAATTGGTCTACAAGATAGTCGACGAATTGGGTTTCCTTGTCATGGTCACCTGTTACGATGGATCGTGCAAACAGCGTGTTGGATGGGTGTAGCGGTTTTTCTTGGCCCTTTTCCACGGCTAGAGTGTTTTTGTTGATGTCAAGGATGGCACCCTCGAGATTTTCTGCTTTCTTTATTAGATTTTTCGGTAAGCGCAGTATTAATCGGGTGCGGCGAGAAAGGTATAATAAACCGCTAAAATCACTGCCACTTCCTGTCGGTCGCATCCAGCCATTTCCTGAATCGGCCACATGGATGCGATGAATTCCGACATTGGGCTCACTCTTAAGCCAAGGCAGTACACTCGCAATGGCTTCGGCAAGCGGATAAGCGTGTTCTACTGGTAGGGTAGGACATCGGATTCGATAAGCATAGTCTATCGCGCGACCTGGACTTATTTGAGGTGTTTCATCTTCTTCTAACCAAGGCATATTAGCTTTTCTTAAAACTTACCCGGAAAACTTCTGAATGGAATTCGAGGGGGTATTTTTTGATTTCGAGTACGTTGAGTTTGGCGCAAAACCATTTTTCAATCGTTGCTGTCCAATACACTGCTAAAAGCACTTTCCAGTTGATCTTCCCAGTTTTCCGGCGTGTCTGGAAAAGGCGGCTTTACATCCATGCGGAAGAATCTTTCGGCTCTGGCCTTTTTCCGTATGACTTTCACCAAGTCTCTGAAGGATGCCAAATCGTGATGTTGCAATAGTAATTCGCTTACGTGTAACATGATTAAATCTGAGTGGTTATAGATTCCTGTTCCCAAGTCTCGAAGCATTTTAGGATAGTCTGAGATAGCATATCTTGACTAGGATCATTTGAATATCTAGGTTACCTAAAGAGACTATGCTGCCGGCCTCGTTGGTGAGTGTTAGAGCTTACAGAGCAGGTGCGAGCGCTGGTTTTTGCGACAATGATAATAGAAGCGTTCTGTAGTTTGGATTTAGAGAATTAATGTCTTTCTGAGGAGACGGCGCGATGAAAAAACATGATACCCCGATGCTTGACCAACTCCAGGATGGTCCATGGCCAAGCTTCATTAGTGGGATCAAGCGGCTGCGTGATGATCATCCCGATCAGCGTATCAACGAGATGACTAATGATTTGCTTGGTCAGCTTCAGCACTCTTATGAAACCCGGAAAGGTTATTGGAAGGGAGGTACGTTGAGTGTATACGGATATGGGGGTGGTATTATTCCGCGCTTTTCCGAGGTGGGCGATAACTTCCCGAAATCGAGAGAGTTTCATACTTTGCGGGTTCAACCGCCGGCAGGGAATTTCTATTCGACCGATATTCTACGCCAATTAGCCGATGATTGGGAAAAGCATGGCTCTGGATTAGTAACCTTCCACGGCCAAACAGGCAATATTATGTTCATCGGTGCTGATAGCGAGTCTACTCAAAAGTTTTTCGATGAGATCAATGAGTATGGCTGGGATCTTGGTGGTGCGGGCCCTTGTGTTCGTACAGGAATATCCTGTGTCGGTTCTGCTCGTTGTGAGCAATCGTGTTGTAATGAGCATAAGATTCATCGGTTGTTACTCAATAATTTTACTGATGATGTTCACCGTCCTGCATTACCGTATAAATTTAAATTCAAGGTTTCCGGGTGTCCGAATGATTGCGTAAATTCTATTGAGCGTGCTGATTTTGCAGTAATAGGTACTTGGCGGGATGATATGAAAGTCGACCAGGATGAGGTTAAGGCTGCGGTGGCTAAAAAGGGTCGGAAGTATATTATTGATAATGTTATTACTCGCTGCCCCACTAATGCGTTATCTTTGGATAATGATGATACGCTTGAAGTTGATAACCGTAATTGTGTGCGCTGCATGCATTGTCTTAATGTGATGCCGAAGGCCCTGTCAGCTGGTAATGATAAAGGTGTTAGTATACTTGTAGGTGGTAAGCGAACCTTAAAGATCGGTGATTTATTTGGGACTGTTGTAGTGCCATTCATGAAGCTTGATACCGAGGAAGATTACGAAGCATTAGTTGAGCTTGCCGAGAAGATAATCGACTTTTTTGCCGAGAATGCTCTGGAACATGAGCGCACAGGTGAAATGATTGAGCGTATTGGGCTTGTTAATTTTCTTGAGGGAATTGATATTGAGGTTGATCCGAATATGGTTGATCATCCGCGGACTAGCTCCTATGTGCGAATGGACTTGTGGGATGAAGAGGCTGAAAAGTGGTTTGCTCGTAAACAGACTGCTAACTAAATGAGGGTTGGTACATATATTTTTATGCGATGGGCTGGTCTGGGTCATTGTGTGATGGCTTTGGCCGGGGAGTGGTTTTCTTGTTCATAACCTTTGTGTGGATGGCCCTGTTTTTTTTGGTATCGGTTTTGGGTAATGGTGGATCAATATCATTGAAGTAAGGGGAGGTAGGTCTTTGCGCATACTGAGGTTTGAGCAAGATTTAGAGGTTTAATGGGTTTTAAAGCGCTTGATTCGGAGGTAGCCAATGGCTCAGGATCAACATCGTCCGCCTATTGAGAGCGGTTGTCCAGATGGATTTCAATATATGCATCCCGTGATGCTGAAAAATTTTGGTCAGTGGAAATATCATGAGGATGTTCGCCCTGGTGTGTTGAAGCATGTATCGGGAAATGGGGATGCGATCTATACTATTAAGGCAGGTACTCAGCGTATTTTAGATATATTTACTTTGAGGAAGCTTTGCGATATTGGGGATCAATATGGGGATGGGTATGTTCGCTTTACGCTGCGCAGTAACATTGAGTATATGATTGGCGGAGAGGAAAAGGTTAACTCTCTCATTGAGGCGTTGGAGAAAGAAGGCTTTATCGTTGGAGGGACGCGGAATTCTGTAGCTATGCTTTCTCATACTCAAGGATGGTTGCATTGTGATATTCCGGGTACTGATGCATCTGGAGTAGTTAAGTCCATGATGGATGAGCTTATTGATGAGTTTAAGGCGTGGGAGATGCCTAATCGTGTTCATATTACAACCTCTTGTTGTCAGATTAACTGCGGTGGGCAGGGAGATATCGCTATCAATGTTCAGCATACTAAACCGCCTAAAATTAATCATGATCTAGTGGCGAATGTGTGCGAGCGTCCTTCTGTGGTTGCACGTTGTCCGGTAGCGGCTATTCGTCCAGCGATGGTGAATGGTAAGCCATCGCTTGAAGTAGATGAGAGGAAGTGTATTTGTTGTGGTGCTTGCTATCCACCATGTCCGCCGATGCAGATTAATGATCCAGAGCACTCAAAACTTTCTATTTGGGTTGGGGGAAATCATTCTAATGCGCGTAGCAAGCCATCTTTTCAGAAGCTTGTCGCAGCGGGTATTCCTAATAATCCTCCGCGTTGGGTGGAAGCTACCGCCATTGTTAAGAAAATACTTAAGGCATATAAAGAAGATGCGAGGGATTGGGAGCGCATTAATGATTGGATCGATCGGATTGGATGGCCGAGATTCTTTGAATTAACTGATCTACCATTTACGAAGTTTCATATTGATAATTGGCGGGGAGCGCGTAAGAGCCTGAACGCATCGGCTTATGTTCGTTTCTAGGTGGATGTGTGCTTATGTGTCACCATGTCGTCAGTTAAGCTGAAGTTAAGCTGAGTTGTTCGACTGGATAGTTATCGGAGAGTAGGTATGAAGTTTGGAATCCTTGTTAATGAAGGGCCCTATCAACATCAGGCCTCTGATAGTGCTTATCAGTTTGTTAAGGCTGCGCTAGGAAAAGGGCATGAGGTTTTTCGTGTCTTTTTTTACCATGATGGCGTTAACAATGGTACTAGGCTTGCTACGCCGCCTCAGGATGATCGGAATATTACAGTTAGATGGGAGGAACTAAGTAAAAAATATGGCTTAGATCTTGTTATTTGTATTGCCGCTGCGCAGCGGCGAGGTATTGTCGATGAGGAAGAAATGATGCGCCAAGGCAAAAATGCAAATAATATTGCTCCTGGTTTTCGGATCTCCGGATTAGGGCAACTTATTGAGGCTGGTATCCAATCTGATCGGTTAATTGTATTTGGCGATTAATGATTAAGGAGTTCAGTTTTGTGGTGAGAAGCCAGAAATTTTGGGGGAGGGGAGATGATGATGGTAACTATTGTAGGTGGCTGCGTATTCTAAGAGATCGGGATCTCTTTATTATTGGTTATCAGCAAAGTGGCCATATTTTAGATATCTAGATTCGGGAGAGAAATGATGGAAGGTGGTGTTGTAAAGAGGTTCTTATACGTAAACCGCCGGGCACCTTATGGGAGTATATATGCGCTGGAATCATTAGAGGTAGTTCTTATTGGAGCAGCCTTTGAGCAGGATGTAAGTTTGCTATTTCTTGATGATGGTGTATATCAGTTAAAAAAAGATCAAAACACCGATGGTGTTGATATGAAGAATTTCTCGCCGACCTATAATGCTCTTGGTGATTATGACGTCAATAAAATATATGTTGAGCGGGAGTCTCTTGAAGAGCGAGGGTTGATCGCAGATGATTTGCTTACGTTAACCTATGAAGATGAGGATGACGATTATACGGAGAAATCATCAATACGTATTGTTAGTCGTCATGAAATGGCTGATTTGATGGGGCAGCAGGATGTTATCCTATCGTTCTAGGAGGGTTAGCTGTGAGTATATTACATGTTGTTAATAAGTCTCCGTTTGAAAAAACATCATTGGATAGTTGCCTTATGCATGCTAAGGAAGGTTCTGCTATTCTGCTTATTGAAGACGGTATTTATGCTGCGTTCAGTGGTACAACAATTGTGGATAAAGTTCGCGCTGCGATTAAGAAGTGTAAAGTGTATGCCCTGGAAGCTGATATCAAAGCCCGTGGTATGGATGTAAGAAAGGTTGTTGATGGTGTTAAGGTTATTAGTTATGAGGGTTTTGTTGATTTAACTGTGGCTCATGATAGTGTACATTCCTGGGTTTGATGTTCTATGTGATTTTTGATTTGTGAGAGGTGAAGTGCAAATGAGTATTGAAGTAAATGGGAAGGTGTATGAGACTGATGAAGAAGGTTATCTTGCAAATCTGGGTGACTGGGATAAGGATATAGGTGAGGCTATGGCCAAGGAGGATGGTACAGATCTCGGAGAAAATCATTGGGAGGTGATTAGTTTTCTGCGTGAGTACTATGACGAGTACCAGATTGCGCCGGCAGTGCGAGTGCTTACTAAGGCTATTGGAAAGAAGTTCGGTAAAGAAAAAGGTAATAGTAAATACCTATATGAGTTATTTCCTTATGGTCCTGCTAAGCAAGCTTGTAAATATGCTGGGCTGCCGAAGCCCACAGGTTGTGTATAGCCTTTAATGTCAGTGCTTTGATATTTGGTTATTATAGTAGGTAAGTGCTTTTTGCAGACCGGAGTTTTATTTTTTATACCTCCGCTTCGGTCTGCAATATGCTTCTTTGTTGTGAGTTATTGGATTTTATACCCCCTAAATATAGGGTAATTTAAGTAGGATGGCTGTGAAGGCTTTTTTAGCTTTTTTGTGGGTTATTTTTTTGTTAGTCCATTATCCGTGGGATTTTGAACAAAATGTCGAAAAAAATTCAGAATAAGAGAAATGCATCTTTGTAATCATAAAGATATGCGCGTTTTTCAAGAATCCAGTCTTTTCAGGTTATCTTTTTGGTTCCGGTTATGCCGGGTTAGGGAGGAGGAGTATGTCGTTGCTGACGTACATATATGTATCCTTATTCTATGTGGCAGGACTTATTTTTATAAGTGGATTATTTTATAGGATTTTCGAATATGTGAAAGTACCAGGGCCGTTGAAAATCCCAACAACTCCGGCACCGCTTAACCGTGGTGGTGTTGCTCTTAGATTTTGTTGGGATGTTATGTTTTTTAGAAGCCTTTTCTGCGGTGCGAAGTGGACATGGTTATTTGGGTGGGTGTTTCACTTATCGCTATTGTTCGTTTTTCTTCGTCATTTGCGGTATTTTACAGACCCGGTGTGGTGGGTGGTCGAGATAGTTCAGCCAGTTGGCGTTTATGCGAGTTTTGCGATGTTAGGAGGGTTATTGGCTCTTTGGGCGCGGAGGTTTTTCTTGGAACGTATACGTTATATATCAGCGTTTTCCGATCATTTTCTGCTTTTTCTTCTGATTGCTATTGCGCTAAGTGGTTTAGCGATGAAATATATGGTTCATATTGATGTAGAGATGCTTAAAAAGTTTATGTTGGGTGTGATGTATTTTGATTGGCAACCGCTTCCAGGTACGAGACCAACTGAAACTGTGAATTTTATGCTTTTGATTCACCTTTTCCTAGTAGTAATTCTTATGGTTATTGTTCCGTATAGCAAACTTATACATAGTGTGGGTTTATTTTTTTGTCCTACCCGTAATCAAGTGGATGATCCTCGCGCGGAGCTTGGTTTGAGGTCACATAAAAGCCGACATGTTGCGCGGTGGGCGATTGATGTTGAGTCATCAACAACAGGTGGATCCGGTACTTCTTAATAACATTAAGTTCTGATATCAAGATTCTAAATACCAATAAGTAAGTAAAGAGTTATGAGGATATTGTTGGATGGCTAAGTTCGAAACGCCGGAGCTTACGGAGTATTTAGAGGTTCCTCCTATTCACAAGGGGAGTATGGCTCATAGTAGTCCATTTGTTGCGGCACCAAAGCATCAAGAGCCATTGGGTTTTCCTGGGGAGCTAGTAGATGATTGGAAAACCGTTGCTATCAAGAAGATGGCTGATTTACTTGGAAAGTATCGTTCGCTGCGGGTCTTTTTAGATTCGTGTGTTAAATGTGGTGCTTGTACTGATAAATGTCATTATTTTTTAGGAACAGCAGATCCTAAAAATATGCCTGTTGCAAGGCAAGATTTGTTGCGTAGTGTATACCGTCGCTATTTTACGTGGGGGGGTAAGTTCTTTCCCAGGCTTGTTGGAGCCATTGATCTTGATGAAAGTGTGTTAGATGAATGGTGGAGTTACTATCATCAATGCTCTCAATGCCGGAGGTGTTCGGTTTTTTGTCCATATGGTATTGATACTGCTGAAATTTCGATGGCTGCCCGCGAAATCATGGATTCAGTGGGAAAGGGGCAAAAGTATTGTAATGAAATTATCGGTAAGGTATTTAAAATCGGTAATAATCTGGGGCTTCCTAAACCAGCGTTAGCTGATACCTTGGAGGGGCTTGAGGAAGATGTTGAGGATGATACTGGTGTAAGGGTGCGCTATCCCTTAGATGAGAAGGGTGCGGAGGTTTTATTGGTTACACCTTCGGCGGATTTTTTTGCGGAACCTCACGTTGATGGTCTAATAGGGTATGGGAAAGTCTTTCACCAGGCGGGTATCCATTGGACAGTGAGTTCTCATGCTTCGGAAGCTGCGAATTTTGGGATGTTTATTGGTAGTTATGAGAATATGCGAAAGATAGCTCTGCGGATTCGTGAAGCTGCTCTTGAACTGGGAGTAAAGCGTATTGTCTTTGGTGAATGTGGTCATGCGTGGCGTGTCGCATATAGTTTTCTGAATACTTTAGCGGGTCCCTTTGATTTTCTTGATCCGAAATATCCAGTTCCTCAGCATATAGTGGAGGTAACTTATGATCTTATTAGGCGTGGTGCATTGACGCTTGATAGGTCTGCTAATGATGAGCGGCGAATCACGTTTCATGATTCTTGTAATGTCGCTCGAGCATCCCGTATGGGTGATATGCCAAGTGGGCAGTTTGTTTTACCACGTCAAGTTATAAAAGCTTGTTGTAACCATTTCTTTGATATGGCATCAGATACTATACATGACCATACTTTTTGCTGTGGTGGTGGTGGTGGTCTTTTAACGGATGATCTTATGGAGTTAAGAATTAAAGGTGCGATGCCGAGGATGCAGGCATTAAAGGATGTTGTTGAAAGGCATCAAGTAACTCATCTTGCTGCTATTTGTGCAATATGTAAGAGCCAATTTTCAAAGGTTCTTCCTTACTATGGATTTACTATGGATCAAGTTGTGAGTGTCCATCAGCTGGTAAGCGATGCTATTGTACTAGGTACCAAGGAATAGTTTGCATTAGATTGCCCTTGATAGGATTTTTGTTTGGGTTATTAAAATAGATTATTGATTTTAGGTTTAGGAGATTCCATTATGGCGGCTCCGTGGAGTAAAACATATAGGGCGGAAAATCATACCTTCCGGAAATTTAAAGATGGGGATAGTGATTGGCCTAATTGGGAGGCAAGCATTTTTGTAGCTGATAGTTCCCATAAATGTCCTACATATGTTCATCGGACTCCCCCTTGTCAGGGGAGTTGTCCTGCAGGTGAAGATATCCGCGGGTGGTTACAGGTTGTGCGGGGGATTGAAAAACCACCAGAAGGTATGAGTTGGCAGGAATATGCATTCCGTCGTTCCACAGATGCCAATCCATTTCCATCACAAATGGGGCGGGTTTGTCCTGCGCCTTGTCAAGATGGGTGTAATCGCAATGAAGTGGAAGATTTTGTCCACATTAATGCGATTGAGCAGTATATTGGTGATTATGCATGTGAACATGGGTTTCAGTTTGAATGTCCTTCTCAAGTAAGTAGCAAGAAAGTGGCTATTGTTGGTGGAGGGCCTGCTGGAATGACAGCAGCGTATCAATTGCGTCGTAAAGGTTATGGAAGCGTCATTTTCGATGACCATCAGGGACTTGGTGGTATGATGCGTTATGGTATACCGGAATATCGTGTACCGCGTGGTAATCTTGATAAAGAGATTAAGCGAATTCTGGATATGGGTGATATTGAGGTTCGCGTAGGTATTAAAGTAGGTAAAGACATTACTGTTGCAGAGTTAGAAAAAGAGTTTGATGCTATTCTGTGGACTATTGGATGTCAGATGGGTCGCCCATTGCCCGTTCCTAAATCGGATGCACCAAACTGTATTACGGGAGTTCAGTTTCTGGATGCTTTCAATTCTGGGCGTATGAAGGTATCTGCGCAACGTATTGTGTGTGTTGGTGGTGGTGATACATCTATTGATGTTGTTTCAGTAGCGCGCCGCTTAGGACATATTCAAACTTTTCATCCAAATGAGCGAGCAGAAGATTTTGTCCATGGTTTTGTTGCACTTGATGCTGCTACTGTTGCAAAAGCAGAAGGTGCAAGTGTTACTTTAACTTCTCTATTTAAGAAGGAAGAAATGACAGCAGCTGAGCATGAGATTCAGGATGCACTTACCGAAGGGGTTACTATTTTAGATGGTGTAATGCCCATAGAAGTTTTATTGGATGAAGCTGGTAGAGCTCAGGCCTTAAAGATGGCGAAGTGTACTGTGGATGGTAAAGGTGTTCCTAAACCGGTGAAGGGTACAGAATTTGAGGTTGAGTGTGATCTGATAGTCTCTGCTATTGGACAGGGTGGTAATTTAGCTGGCCTTGAGGTTCTTGATAATGGGCGGGGGCTTATTAATGCTGGCAAGCACTACCAAGTACCTAAGAAATTAGGCCATTTTGTGGCAGGTGATATCATACGTCCTCATTTGTTAACTACCGCTATTGGTCAAGCGTCTATAGCGGCGGAAAGTATTAATAATTATCTTGCAGGTAAGGAGTTTGGTAGACGCCCGAAGGTCGATGTTCATCACTTTAATCTTCTAAATAAACTTCAGGAAAACGGGTTAAAGCCAAAAGAATATAAAAATTCTCAAGATTGGGGAACTTATGAATCAGATTGGGCAATTCACAATTTTGAAGATCGATCTACTCATGAGGTTATTCATGCGGAAGATTTATTTCTTGGATATTTTGAATATGTTGCGCGTAATGTTCGTAAAGAGCGAGTGCCAAATTCGAATGAGGTGCTTGGGCATTTTGAGGAGAGGATAATAGCTTTAACTGAGAAGGCGGCTGTTGCGGAAGCTAATCGGTGTATGAGTTGCGGAATGTGTTTTGAGTGTGACAATTGTGTTATCTTTTGTCCCCAGGACGCTGTATTCCGGATTAAAAAGGGAGAATCTACAACAGGGCGTTATGTGGATACAGATTATACTCGGTGCATAGGATGTCATGTTTGTGCTGATGTTTGTCCAACTGGGTATATTGATATGGGGCTTGGTGAGTGATCAAAGTGTCTGCTATGCGCAAGTTTCTGTACCTTACTGTACTGGTTATAGCAGGTATGCTTAGTAGTGGCAGTGAGGGGATTTTTGTTAGCTTTGTTTATGCGGAACAAGGGAGAACTGCACCAGTCAATACTGGTGGTAGGGTTATGTCTAATCAGGAGGCTGGTGAATGTGTTGAATCAGTATCGGTTATGCGGAAAAACCATATGGATTTTTTGTTCCATCAGCGCGATAACACTATGTATTATGGGATTCGCACAAAGCGCTTTAGCTTAAAAGGATGTATTAGTTGTCATGTGCAGAGAGATGAGCAAGGTCGGGAGATTCCTGTGAATGCAAAAGATCAATTTTGTGAGGATTGCCATCAATATGTTGCGGTGAATATCGATTGTTTCGGGTGCCATGCAGCCATACGCTAGGCCGTCGTGGGATAGACCGTTAAAGCTTCTGTTGTTGTGTTCTAGCGAGAGGAATATGCTCCTCCCTCAATGAGGGTGATGCCCGATGAATGATTTGGTAAGTGGTAAGTTAGCGAACGGCAAAAGGGATAGGCTGCGTGAGTCGAGCTATGCTATAGGGCGGCGTAGTTTTTTGGATATTCTAGGAAAAACAAGCGTTATGTTTACGCCGGGTGTTGCCTTGGTGGGCCTCGCTGAGGCGCGTTCTATAGATGAACCAATAGAGAGTGTTCATCGCTGGGGGATGCTTATAAACGTAAATCAATGCGTTCGTGGTTGCAATGAATGTGTTTCTGCGTGCGTAAAAGAAAATGCGCTTATAGGCTATAATAGACCCAAAACAGATGCTCGTTGGATTCGAAAAGTTACTATTCGGGACCTTCGGTTTGGGCATATATCTTCTCTACCGTTAATGTGCCAGCATTGTCAGCATCCGCCATGCGTTGATGTTTGTCCTACGGGTGCTTCGTTTCAGCGTGTAGATGGGGTTGTACTTGTAGATAAGCACATTTGTATCGGATGTCGATACTGTATGATGGCTTGCCCTTATAAGGCGCGATCCTTTGTACATGACCCTATAAGCAATCAAAAGTCGCATGCCCCGCGGGGGAAAGGAACGGTTGAGGCATGTACGCTGTGTGTGCATCGAGTTGGCAATGGAACTCCGAATCAGGTTCCTGCCTGTGTTGATGCGTGTCTTTCTAAGGGGAACGGTGCTATGGTTTTTGGTGACATGGAGGATCCAAGTAGTCAAATTTCTAGGGAGCTTAAGAGATATGCGAGTGTGGAACTTCGGGGTGATATGCGCCTAGAGCCAAGTGTACGATATAGGGGGATTTAATTAGTATATTATTATGAACAGCTAAATTGATTTTGGTTAAGGCAGTAGTTTGTATTTGTTGTTTGTGGAAGGTTTGGAAGGAAAGGGATTTCAGAGATGGCAAAGTGCATCTTTGAATAATTAATATGCGTAGGCTTTTTCAAAGCTCTAGCTTTAGTAGACTACCTTTTTTATCCTAGCTTTGTTTTTTCTAGCAAATATTTATATTTGGATATTAATCTCTTTATTATAGTGAGCACCTGATGAAATCCGTTAATTACGTAGAAATAGAGGGGCATAGTATAGGGTACTGGGCTCTATTGTCTTTTCTTGGGATGCTTATTTTAGCAGGTTTAGGGGCAAGCTATTATATGGAACACAATGGTCACTGGATAACAGGAATGTCTAATCAGATTGTATGGGGGGCTCCACATGTTTTTGCGGTTTTCCTCATTGTTGCTGCATCTGGTGCTTTGAACGTTGCTTCAGTTGCATCGGTGTTTGGGAAATCGGCATACAAGCCACTTTCGCGTCTATCTGGGATACTGGCAATTGCGTTATTGGTGGGAGGGCTTGTGGTGCTTGTTTTGGATCTAGGGCGCCCTGACCGGCTTATAGTAGCAATGACCACTTATAATTTTAAGTCTATTTTTGCTTGGAATATTTTTCTATATGTTGGTTTTATAGTTATCGTAGCCATGTATTTATGGATGATGATGGAAAGACGCATGAATCGATACAGCAAACCAGTAGGGATATTAGCATTTGTATGGCGTTTGCTTTTAACGACAGGTACGGGATCTATATTTGGTTTTTTAATAGGACGGCAGGCTTTTGATGCAGCGATTATGGGGCCGATGTTTGTAATAATGTCATTTTCCTACGGTCTGGCCTTTTTTATTTTAGTATTGATGTGGGTATACCATATGTCAGGGTGGATGCTTGGAGACGCGATTCTGATGCGCTTAAAGAATTTGTTGGCTGTATTCGTTGCGGCAGTGTTATATTTTATATTGGTATATCATCTTGCTAATTTATATGCTACTGAACACCATGGAGTGGAGAGTTTTATTCTCAGTAGTGGTGGGGTGTATACCCAGGTGTTTTGGGGTGGAGTGATAGTGTTAGGTTCGATATTGCCATTGTTGATCTTTTATATGCCGGTTACGAGGGAGTCTCGAGTAGGGATTGCTGTGGGTTCGATGCTAGTAATACTAGGTGGTTTTGCTCAAATAGTTGTTATTATCCTTGGTGGTCAAGCGTATCCGTTAATAGTTTTTCCAGGGAAGGAAATTATTGAGACTGGCTTTTTCGATGGAGTAGTAAGCTCCTATGCTCCGAGTTTCCCAGAGCTTGTACTAGGGGTAGCTGGGTTGGCGGTTGGGTTGTTTTTGGTTGCTGTTGCGTTAAAAATCTTTCGCTTTCTTCCTGATAGCTTGGCCGATGATATGGTTTATTCTGGATATATCGGAAAAGCAGAATTTCTGGGAAATTAGTAAGACTGAGGGAACCGTCTCCTTTGCGAGGGATTATTATTGTCAATATTAGTGATTATTTGAATATTTTGCCTCCTTAAAAAAATTTTGTGGGTAGATTTTTGGGTAGGAAAATTGCCAAGGGCACATGATATAAAGCGATTTCAATGCCGTGATAGAGGTTCTAAGACTGTGCGCTTTTTTGGTGGTCAATTTTGCTTTGTTATTAAAGCTCTCCACTATAAAAGTTGAAACTCTTCTTTCAAAAGATAGCTTTTAACGGTTCTCGAATTGTTTT
>CAZSVE010000025.1:0-36872 GCA_964610175.1 uncultured Thiotrichales bacterium | reverse complement strand
GTCCAGGCGCGCGCACCGGTTCTCTCGAGGTCTTTGTTTTTCCGATACCTCAAGAAGGACGCCAGAGAACATCCGGCATTCCCTTGCCGTCAGTACCCAGTGCCGACTCTTGCCATCCCAGGCCATGGAGCCTTATCCCCAGGAATGTAAGGGAGTCAGCAATCGATGTCGGGATGACGAAGACGGTATTGTCATTGCGGACATAAATCCGAACGCTGCGCGTTGACCAAAACGGGATGGGCTCGGATTTCGACGCCGGGTTTCCCTGGATTTTTCCGATACGTAAATGCTATTTCCAAACTGCTCTCTCGTCATCTCCGACGATGAATAATAGTAATACGAGGAGGATATGGAAAGCCTTCTCCTATTTCGTGCCCCTCGTGGGAGACAGCCCCTTCGCGGAATAAGAAACCACATGCAGGGTTTCACACACGACCCGGGACCGTTTTTACGGTTTTCTCGTCTTTTTGCTTATCTTCCTTTTTCTCTTTTTCGAGTTCCAAGACCACGGTTGCGTAGGGAGGGAGCGTTACGCACACCGAATACTCACGCCCGTGCGCCCAGTGTTGCTCCGCAGTGGCGCCACCTTCGCTGCCCTGGTTGCCACCGCCGTAGACTTCGGCATCCGTGTTGAGTACTTCCCGATAGCGCCCCATTTCAGGCACCCCGATCCGGTAATTGGGCCGCACCACCGGCGTGATGTGCGTAATCACGACCATGAATTCGGTACGGTCTTTTGTAAAACGCAGAAAGGAAATGACGCTACTGTCATCGTCCGCGGTATCGATCCATTCGAAACCTCTCGCGTCCGAATCCGATTCATGAAGGGCCGGGCTTCCCTGGTACATTTTATTGAGATCGCGAATGAGTTCCCGGGTTCCCCGATGCATTTGGCTATCGAGAAGATGCCAGTCGAGGCTGATGTTGCTGTTCCATTCCCGATCCTGAGCGAATTCGGTTCCCATGAATAGCAGTTTCTTGTTGGGCAAGGCGTACATCAATGCGTACCAGGCGCGCAACGTAGCAAATTTTTGCCAATAGTCGCCAGGGAGTTTATCGGGCATGGATCCCTGTCCGATAGATACGTGATCGTGGGAAACCGACAAGATGAATTTCTCATCAAAGGCATAGGACAATGGATTGGTGAGTTCGAACTGGTAGTACTTGCGGTAAACGGGATGACGACCCAGGTAGCGCAGGGTATCGTGGACCCAGCTCGTATTCCAACGCCATGTAAACCCAAGCCCTCCTTCCGATATTGGCTTGGTAAGGTCTCCGCGCAGCGAAGAGTCCTCGGCAATCATCATGGCGCCGGGATGTTTTTTTGCCACCAGATCGTTTAGGCGGCGGATAAAGGCCAGGGCATCCCGGTTTTCGTTACTGCCATCGGGATTTGGGGTCCATTCACCCTCGGAACGGCCATAGTCCAAATAGAACATCTTGGCCAGGCCACCGATGCGCAACCCGTCGAGATGGAAATAGTCGAACCAATACAGGGCGTTCGAGATCAGATAGTCGACGACTTCCTTGCGAGTCAGGTCATACAGGGGCGCATTCCAATCCGGGTCACGCCCCTGCCAGGGATTTGGGTGATCGTAAAGCGCCGTACCATCGAACAGGCTCAATCCGTGTTCTTCTTCCGAGAAGTAGTTCGGCACCCAATCGGCCACGACACCGATACCCGCCTTATGACAGGCGTCCACGAAATAGCGGAAATCATCGGGCGTTCCGTAACGGTTGGTCGGAGCATATAGACTCGATGGCAGATATCCGACCGTATCGTCATGGACATGCTCGCTGGCGGGCAATAATGCGATATGGGTAAAACCCACATCGATACAATAATCTACCAGGTCGCTGGCCATCTCGCGGTAGCTGAGCCAGCGGTTATCTTCTTCTGGTTTCCGACGCCAGGACCCCAGGTGAACCTCGTAAAAAGATAGTGGCTCGTCGAAACCCGCGCGTCTCTCGCGAGACTCGATCCAATCTCCATCCCTCCAGCGAAACGTCGTCCCGTCGCCGTAAACCACCGAGGCAGTTCCAAACGGAAGTTCCGTATAGAAGGCGCAAGGATCCGATTTCAGTTCCGGGACTGTTCCCGGCGCGTGTTTGATCTCGTATTTATATAAGGAGCCGCTTGTCACACCAGGGAGGAATATCTCCCACACACCGCAATCGTGACGAAGCCGCATGCCATGGCGACGTCCATCCCAGCCGTTGAAATCTCCAATCACGGAGACGTAGCTGGCATTGGGTGCCCATACGGCAAACGTAGCGCCAGCAACGCCATCCACCTTGGTGAGATGAGCGCCCAATACCTTATAAATGGAGAAGCATTGTCCCTTGGCAATCTCTTCTACGTCTTTGTCGGACAGGATAGGCGGGAATCGATAAGGATCGTCGATATCGGTCTTGCCGGAGGGTGTGGCAAGCCGTAACCGATAGGGAAAAGGTTGCGTATGCCCGGATATTTCTCCGGCAAAAAGACCTTCGTCATGCACCTTCTTGAGTCTAGTGACCGCGCTGCCGGTACTGTCGAGGACATCGATGCTGCTTGCTTCCGGGTGAAATACCCGAACGATCAGCTTGCCCGTGCTCGGTTTATGCATCCCGAAAAAGGAGAACGGATCCGAATGCTCGGCATTGAGGATGGCGGCAATGGCTTGCTCTTCCACGATGGGAAGCATCGACGGGAGATCGATGCCTCCGATGGGTCCCTTGGGCTCGGGAGGGATCGGTACTTTCGGCGTAAGTCTCGATTTCGTTCCCATCTCGGATTCGACGAGGGGCTTGGTGGATGGAGGGGTACCTGATCTCGATACCTCCTGGTTCTTTTTCACGGCCTTGGACTTTAGTTTTGGACTCGGCTTCGGGTGGTCGCGGGATGTTGTCTTGGCGATCACCTCTGCCGCAGAACGGTGGGTAGCGGACCGCTTGGGCCTGATCCCACGGGAACGGTCCTTGGCATCACCCTTATCGTCTCCCAGGGATCTCAGGAGCGACATGGCGTCGATTCCGGATTGCGACTGTTTGTGATCAGGTGCGATCACCGGGGTCGGTTCACCGGCCTTTTTCCCCATAAACGGCATTTCCTGTCGAATACTGGAGGAAGGTTTCGTTTCGATCGTTTTCGATGAAGCCTTGGACGCGGCGGCCATCGTTACGGGCTGCGCATCTTTTTCGCTCTTACCCTTTCCACCCTTACCAATGAAAGAGGGTTCTTTTTCGGCTTCAGGGGAAGGAGATGCCTTGATCGTTTTCGAGACTTTGGGTAAAGCGGTGGCTGTCGTCGGCTTTACGGTTGTTTTCTTTTCGGCAAGTGACGCTTCTTTTTTGGTTGTGGGGGGGACAGGGGACGCCTTGGTTACCCTCGCCGAGGACTTCGGGGCGGTGGGCGCGGACGTCTCGCTTTTCGCGACCTCGAACTCAGTAGAATCAGCTTTTTTGTTTGGTGCCATCTGAATTTTTCTCTTCGATAACTGTGCTTTTGCGTAAATGTACTCTTGTGCCAAAAATGCATCCTTGTGCGAAGCACTGATGATGCTATAGGGTATACAAAGCAGTAACGATACTATAGGGTAGTATCCTACCGCATGGGAAGATGCGACTGGGATTCGTCAGGCATCCGGCGGAGCTCTACACGGGGCCGGCAATTGTCGTGACCCGCCGGTTATCACGGTTCCCGAAGCATGCGTAGAAAATCCATCCATATTTTTAAAGTATCGGAAAAACAAAAATCCCGAGAGAACCGCTGGGTGCGCCAAGACCCACCCCGCTTCAGCCTTGGCGCGAAGCGCTAACATGTTCTCGAAATTTTCGTGCAATCCTCGATGATTGGTTAAGACTCTGTTAGGAGAGAGCCTGGTTATGCATATCGTCCATATATCGTCCGAGTTGGCACCCGTGGCTAAGGTTGGCGGTCTTGCCGATGTTATTTTCGGACTAAGCCGCGAGTTGGAGATTCGCGGCAACGATGTGGAGATTATTCTCCCGAAATATGATTGCCTTTGGTACGGAGAGATTTGGGGCCTTGATAACTCATTCAATGATTTGTGGGTTCCATGGTTCGGTGGCACCATTCATTGCTCGGTATACTCCGGCATGGTCCACGGGAGAAGATGTTTCTTTATTGAACCGCACTCCAGCGACAATTTCTTCCATCGCGGCAGATTTTACGGAGAACACGATGACATCATGCGCTTTTCCTTCTTCAGTAGGGCTGCCATCGAGTTCCTACTGAAATCCGGCAGGCGGCCCAATATCATCCACTGTCATGATTGGCAAACCGGACTGGTGCCGGTGTTGTTATGGGAAATCTACCATAACCTGGGCATGCACAATCAGCGCGTGGTTTACACCATCCACAATTTCCAACATCAAGGGATTCATGGTGAGCCGGTGCTCAATGGGGCAGGTCTGGCTCGACCCGATTACTATTTCGATCGAAACCGCCTGGGTGACGATAACAACCCCCACGCCATCAACCTGATGAAAGGCGGCATCGTCTATTCGAACTTCGTTACCACCGTATCGCCCAAGCATGCCTGGGAGGCACGCTATTCGGATCAAGGACAAGGTCTTGGACATACCCTTGCCGTACACGATACCAAGTTCGGCGGTGTTTTGAACGGCGTCGACTACGATGTCTGGAACCCGGAGATCGATCGTTTCCTGCCCCATCACTACGATGTTTGGCACCTGGATGGAAAGTACGCCAATAAAGACGCATTGCGCGGACGCCTGATGCTGCGCCATGAATACAGCCCAATCATCTCCTATGTAGGCCGACTCGACCATCAAAAAGGGCTGCATCTGGTACGCCATGCCCTGTTCTATGCCCTGCAGCGTGGTGCTCAGTTCGTATTATTGGGATCGAGCCCCGATCCCGCCGTCAATGACGAATTCTATCACCTCAAGAATCACCTCAATGAAAATCCCGACGTTCACATCGAGATAGGTTTCAATGAGCAACTGGCCCACCTCATCTACGCGGGCTCCGATATGGTCGTGGTGCCGAGCATCTTCGAACCTTGCGGACTGACCCAGATGATTGGACTGCGCTACGGGACGGTTCCCATCGTGCGTTCCGTCGGTGGACTTGCCGACACCGTATTCGATCGGGACCATGCCGGTATGGCCTACGAACACAGAAACGGCTATGTTTTCAACAACGTGGATTTCTCCGCTCTCGAGTCGGCCATGGATAGGGCCATCGGGTTATGGTACGAGTATCCCAAGGAATTCCGTCGTCTGCTCTCCAGCGGAATGGCCTACGACTATTCCTGGAACCATCCGGCGGACCACTACCTGGCCATCTACCGCCATATTTGTGCTTAAGGAACGTGCTGACGAAGCTTGTTGTGCTCGAACCGAGCAAAGCATGATTCGGCATCGGTAAAGTAAAATTGCTATCTGTCTACGACCAAAAGATCGACCACCCCTCGATTGGGAAGTGATAGCAAAATACTTCACCGGATTTTCCTTATCGTTTCTCCGTAAACAGTGCCTAACCCAGCCTAGCCGGAACCAAAAACCTTCGCTACGCTCCCAAGCCAGTTTGGGAGCGTAGATCTTGGGAAGCTGCAGCTCCCGGAAAAGATTTCCCACGCTTGCGTCTGGGGGACCAGCGGAAGATTTTTTTGTGGATCGTTTTGCCAAAGGTTTTCCGGGTAAGGGACTACGCTTGGAAAAAGCGACTCTCCTTCGGAGAGCAGCAAAAATTCTGGCGTTGCGCATTGGGTAAGAAATGGCATTTTTCACCACTTTGTCAGAACCTTTCCGTCTTTAGAATCCGTTGCTTCTCCCGCGCCCAATCCCGATCTTTCTCCGCTGCCCGCTTGTCGAATTTCTTTTTACCCCTTGCCGTGCCGATCTCCAGCTTGGCGCGTCCTCGCTTCCAGTACATGGCAGTCGGCACCAATGTATAGCCTCGGCGCTCCACGATTCCGATGATCCAGTTGATCTCCTTGCGGCGCATCAGCAATTTGCGCGTTCGCACCGGGTCCGGGTCCACATGGGTGGAGGCACTGGACAGAGGGCTGATATGGGCACCGATAAGCCATATTTCATTTCCCTTGAGCACCACGTAACTCTCCTTGAGTTGGACACGGCCCGCGCGCAGACTCTTTACCTCCCAACCTTCCAGGGCGATTCCGGCCTCCAGGCGTTCTTCGATGAAATAGTCGTATCGAACCTTTTTATTGAGGGCGATTGTATTGGCGGGACGATTCGTTTTCGATTTTGGCATTTTTTTGACATCGGGATGTTCGGCCAATCGGTGCAACGATAATCGACAATGATCAACGATCGTCAAGAAAATCACTGACCGCACTTCGAAACCACCGGAAGTGGATGAGGTTCCGAATTGGAGGGAATGTCGAACCGCACTTCCGGAAATGGATCGGCCTATCCGCAGACTTTCCGTCGTGGCGATCACCTCTGCTTGAAGCTACACCCGGCCCCAATGCATTCGCGACAACCAAATCCAAAGATACCCTTTGATGTTCCGGGATAATCGTGTCCAAACGTTTGCGTAGTGCGGCACACATACGCCTGGAGCGCAACACTCTCCCGGCTTCAGTTGTTGCACTCCGTCTCTATCACCTTGAACGACGAAAACTTGCGGTTGAAATCCACATTGGGAAACGTTGCCGAGGATACGGTTTCGAGCCAAGTGATCTTTTGTGTTCGCAAGCGCGATCCGACGGAAGGGATGTATCCCTTTTTCCTAAGCTCGGCAACCCGCCTTTTCAGGGAAGTACGTTTACTGAAAACACCAAGGGAAACCGCATTATTCATTTTCCCCCTGGATAATAAGTGGATATCTTCGATACCGTCTCTTTTCAGACGTTCGACATACCCAAGAGCCTCGATCCGGGTCTTGAACGGTGGAAAATAGACCCAATGAAACGGCACCTTACGCCGCTCATGGATTTGTGATGCTGTAATCCCCTGCCCCTGCAACCAAGTCTTTACGCCATCGATGTCGGTCTTTCGTGATAGAGGCCCCACTCTGTAACAAATCGGAGAATCTTTCTCATCATGGTGAACCTCGGCCGCCAGTTGTGTCGCGGGATCTGGTTTCGTCGTCGACACCGATGTCGTGACGGGAGATGATGTCGTGACAGGAGCTGATTCCTGGCGCGGGGGCGTGGACGTCACAGCTGCCACTGCTGGTGCCATCGATGCCGGTGATGCCGGTGACGATGTCGATACAGCTGGTGCCGCTGGTATTGCCGGTGGTGTTCCCGATGTCGCTGGCATGCGTAATTGCAATTGATCGGGATCTACTTCGTGAAACAGCAATAGTCGGTCTACATGATCGGGGAGAGAAGGCTTCGGGGCCTCGGCGGAAGAGAACATGGTTGACGATTCCACATGCCATGTCTCCCAGGCGAAATATACGAGATTTATCACCACCAACAGATAAAAAACCCATTTCATGACTTGCGTATCGAAGATATTGGAAGATTGCTTCGCTAACTACCGGTCTTGCCCGTAATAACAGCCAGTCCCTGTAGAACCAGATCCGGTTCGCAGATCGCCTTGCATGCCAGCAATGGATGAATGGCTTGCGCGTCTCCCCCCACCAGGATACATGTCATACGCTTTTGGAACTCGGCCTCCAGGTCGACAATCACGCGATCGATAAACGCCACCGCTGCCCACATGGTTCCAGCCATAACCCCTTCCTGGGTGCTTCGTCCCAACCAGGTATTTTGCGCCGCAGCGGACATGGTGTTGATTCCCGGCATTTTGCCAATGCGCCCGGTACCGCGGGACAGAGTACGGCGCATCAATTCGATGCCAGGCACGATCAATCCACCCAAGTGTTTCCCATCCGCCGCCAAGGCGTCCACGGTAATCGCCGTGCCGCAATCGACGACACAAACAGGTCCCTTGAACCTTTGATGAGCGGCAATTAGCGCCACCCATCGATCCGAACCAAAGGTATCGGAGTCCCGATAGGCACAGGTGACGCCCCAGGCTTCGCTTTCCACCGTTACATACTCGGGTTGTAATGCCCAATTTTCCATCGTCCACTGCGACAGTGCATCCGCCATGCCAGGCTTACCTACATTGGAGACCAGCATCCGGCATGGCGGTTTCATGGCTCGCCACCTTTTATCGAGGATCTTTGAAATTTGACCCACGGTATAGGTAGCATCCCCATGGTCGGCAAGGCCATTTCTGATATGAGCCCACTTCATCCGAGTGTTGCCAATATCCAATACCAGTACTGCGCATGGCGAATTCATAACCACTTTTCCCTCGATGATCCCACTGAACAACCCCCTTGAATAAGCAGCGAATGATGAGCGTAGTATACGAATTTACGGGAGAAGACGGGAAATCGAGATTCTTGCCGAAAAGCATGCCTAGTACTATTTTGTACTAGCACGGTACCCAACTGGCGGAGCTTCGCTAAGTCGAATTGGATTCGATTCTGAGGCTAAGATCACCCGATAATATTCTTTGCACCTCACCGTCCACCGACAGCAATAACGCGCCGGTATCGTCCACTCCTCGGGCGAAACCGCGGATCTCGCGATGGAGATCCTTGATTACCACGGGACGATCGCGGGTTACGTCATGAGACTCCCACAGGGGACGAAATGGTGCAAAACCGTGTCGGGAAAACCGTTCCAATTCCAACAAAAGATATCGCAGAATCCGACCTGCCACCAGGTTACGCCCGACGTCGCCGGCTATGGTCTTGAGATCCACCCAGGGTTGATCGATGAGTTTTGCAGAGTCAACCGGAAGATCTACGTTGACACCCAAACCAACCACTACCTGCCAATGGCCACCGGGCTCGCCGGCAAGTTCCAGCAAGATACCGCCCAGTTTTCGATCTCTCCAAAGTAAATCATTGGGCCACTTCAGCCCCACATCCGCAACGCCAACGGACGCCAATGCCGACGCAACAGCCACCCCGACTGCCAGACTGAGGCCCTGAGGTCCATCGGGCAGTGCGCCGAAATACCGCAATACGGACAGATAAATATTGGCACCCAAAGGAGAAACCCAGCGTCGCCCTCGGCGACCTCGCCCAGCCGACTGGTATTCCGCCAGACAGACATGGCCATCGTGAACACCCTGCGACGCGCGCGACATCAGGTAATTATTCGTGGAGTCAACCTCTGACAATACCTCGATATTGGCCAATAGTCCCATGGCTTCCGGGCCGACCTCGGCAAGGATCCGATCACGATCGAGCAAATCGATGGGAGCGGATAAACGATACCCCTTGCCGCGCACCGCAAATACATCGATGCCCATGGTTTCCAATGAACGCGCAAGTTTCCAAACGGCGCTTCGACCGATGCCGAGGGCCGACCCCAAGTCTTTCCCGGAGTGAAAATGGCCATCGGATAACAGGCGCAAAAGACGATAGCGTTGTTGCATGATTCGATTCTATCAAACTAAGCTCGGATAATGGTCGTTACTCGTACAATCCAACCCCGTCCCATTGGCTAGCGGAGCTTCGTGTCAGACCGACAAAACATGACCCGGCATTGGTAAAGCAAAACCGGCTTCCGTAAAACTCATTTTGTGAAGATGAGCGGGAAATAACCAAAATACGTATCCCGTTCATCGGATACTCATTATCGACCCCCCTGTTTCCCTTGATCCGAAGTGGGAAGATAACCATTGGAAACAATAGTGATACTCAGGGGACCCTGCGTCGTGTCTCCACCGACAAGACACACTCGAGAGCGCCTGGCCAGATCCTTCATGCCGTCGCTAAAGCGTGCAAGCCAGTCCCTATCGGCCTTGGGCATGGTCAGCGCCAGCGTCGCCCACGCGGGAATAGCGCCGAAATCCACCAGGTGATCCAAGGACAGGCGCAAGGCGTGGTGCCCCAATGATTCCGGGGGAGTGTTACGCATGGGATCTCGCACGGTGGCAATCGCTGTAACGACCCCTCGGCCAGATGGGATCCGAATCAGGGCGGCATCATCTCCGATCCCGAGTATGACGTCTTCCCGTTGCGCGGTTCCGGTCGAGAAAAAACGTTCGATTAGTTCAAATTCACGCATGGTCGGGGTACCCGATTTATCGAGCAGAATCACGCAGTATCGAGGCGTAGTATCTGCGCGACGAAGCTGCAACCAATTCCAAAAGAATACGGTAAAGCATCGATTACGCAGTCTCTGGCAGAAGAATGATAAAAAACCGCTTCATCTCACGGATACGTATTGAAGTTTCCTGGAAACCCTCGATCCCCAACTTGAAGGAATTCCCTAGCGAAGCTTGTGCTCGAACCGACAAGGCATGATTCAGCATCGATAAAGCAAGATTGCTGTTTTGTAAAACTTGACTCATTTGCAAAACCGAGCAGGAAACAAACAAAATATCCCAACCCGGCATAGCCGGAACCAAAAAGGGAGAAAAGCTGGAATCAAAAAAATATCTATATCTTATTGATGATAAATTAGTATTTTTTCTACTCTAAAATCCGTTCGGCATTTTGTTCAAGATTTCACGGTCAACGGACTGCCTTTTCGGAGTATGTTGATTTTTTGCGCTCCACAGGCCACGTTAGCCGAAGCACGTGCCTGTGGCCCCAATAAAGGCAAAAGGCCCCGCACCTTGGAATGCGGGGCCTTGGAATCGATTGCGGTTTTTACTGTTCAAAAGGGGCTCCACCCATAAATTCCTTTTACTCGAGAAGCTATATCGTATCGTGGCAAGAAGCCGGATTGGTTTTCCTTCTCCCCGGCTATTCATCACAGTGGTTATTTGTTTATTTCCCGCTCAGCTTCGCTGATGAGTCAAGTTTTACAAAATACCAATTTTGCTTTGACTTGATCATGCCTTGTCGGTTCGAGGTAAAGCTTCGCTATTCATCATCTCCTACGGCCTTCATGCTCAACCGTATCCGTCCCTGTTTATCGATTTCCAGCACCTTGACCCTGACGATATCACCCTCTTTCAACTTATCACTGACATTCTGGACCCGCTCATCGGAGATCTGGGAGATATGGACCAATCCATCTTTCCCAGGAAGAATGTTTACGAAGGCACCAAAATCCATCAGTTTGGCGACGCGTCCACTATAGACTACGCCAACTTCGACATCTGTGGTGATTTGTTCTATACGCCTCTGGGCTTCCTTACCTGCGATACTGTCCACGGAAGCGATCTTGACGATACCATCATCATCGATATCGATGGTAGCACCTGTTTCTTCGGTAATAGCGCGAATCGTCGCGCCACCCTTACCAATGACATCTCTGATTTTATCCGGGTGGATGCGCATGGTAACGATACGAGGTGCGTAATCCGACATCTTCGCGCGAGGCTCCTCGATCGCCTCACTCATCTTATCGAGGATATGGAATCTGCCCTCTTTTGCCTGCGTCAAGGCGGTTTCCATAATCTCACGGGTAATCCCGTTGATTTTGATATCCATTTGCAGTGCGGTTACCCCATCTCGAGTACCGGCCACTTTGAAATCCATATCACCCAGATGGTCTTCATCTCCCATGATATCCGACAGGACAACGAATTGTTCACCCTCTTTTATCAAGCCCATGGCAATCCCCGCTACTGGTGCTTTGATGGGCACACCTGCATCCATGAGGGAAAGTATTGTTCCACACACGGACGCCATGGAACTGGATCCATTGGATTCGGTTATTTCGGAGACGACGCGGATCACATAAGGGAATTCTTCAAGGGAGGGTATTACCGCCTGAACGCCACGCTTGGCTAGACGACCATGTCCGATTTCACGCCGCTTCGGAGAACCGACACGCCCTGTTTCCCCTACGCAGTAAGGTGGAAAATTGTAGTGTAGAAGAAATGGTTCACGCCGTTCTCCCTCGATGGCATCGACGAACTGGGCATCCCGTTCCGTACCTAATGTGGTTATGACAAGCGCCTGAGTGTCGCCACGCGTGAACAAGGCAGAGCCATGGGTGCGGGGTAACATGCTGATACGGGTTCGTATTTCGCGCACTGTCCGCGTATCCCGGCCATCAATGCGCAGATCACCGGCCAATATACGACCCCGAACCGTGGATTTCTCGAGTTTTTCTAGTACGGTCAATATATCTCGCGAGCTCCATTTCGGATCGTCGTCGCTGTTCAAGGTGTCCAAAACGAATGTTTTGATTTCGGCCACACGCTGCTGGCGCTGAAGCTTATCTACGATACGATACGCATCTCCCATGGCCTCGCCACAGATATCCGCGATCTGCTGTCGCAGGGCTTGATCCTCGACCGGCGGTTGCCATTCCCAGGCAGGCTTGCCCGCTTCTTCGGCAAGCTCCCGGATCATTGCAATGACAGGCCGAAATTCCTTCTGGCCGAATAACACCGCATCCAGCATGACCTGCTCCGATAGTTCCTTTGCCTCGGATTCCACCATAAGAACGGCTTGTTCGGTACCCGCAACCACCAAGTCCAATTCGGATTCCTGTAATTGGGAAAGGGTCGGGTTGAGGACGAATTGACCATCTATATACCCCACGCGAGCCGCGCCAAACGGCTGTTCGAGTGGTAGCCCGGAAATGGCAACGGCCGCAGAAGCCCCAATCAGAGAGGGAATATCCGGGTCGATATCCGGATCCAAGGATACCACTGTCGCGATGATCTGAACCTCGTTATTGAAACCATCCGGGAAAAGAGGACGTAACGGACGATCGATGAGGCGCGATGTCAAAATCTCTTTCTCACCGGGACGCCCTTCTCGTCGAAAAAAGCCCCCGGGAATCCTTCCAGCCGCATAGGTCTTTTCCTGATAATCGACAGTCAAGGGAAAGAAGTCTCTCCCTTCTCTCGTTTGTCGCTCGGCAACGACGGTAACCAATACCTGAGTATCCCCAAGACAGGCCCTTACAGCACCCGATGCTTGACGCGCAATCTCTCCCACTTCCAACGTCAATGTATGGGCACCATACGATAAAGCCTTTCTGATTGGAGTCTTGATAGACGTCATTAGCCTTCCTTAAATTCAAGGTTATTTTGCTTTTGTTCTTTGTTATTCACAAAGGCCTGTAATTCGGCCGGAATACACTTACAAATATCGAGATATGCTCGAAATGTTCGGCAAGAAGAGTGCAACTTTCCCTCTCGACCACCGGTTTTCCACTTCGTTGGAAAGGAAGACTGTCTCTTGCATTCACTATTCCGGCATGGATTTGCAACGGAAACGCACCTATCTGCGAAGACCCAAGCGATTGATCAGGGAACGGTAACGTTCGATATCTTTTCGTTTCAGGTATTCAAGAAGCTTCCGGCGTCGACTGACCTTTTTTACCAGCCCGTGCCGCGAGTGATGATCGTGAACGTGGGTCTTGAAATGGCCTGTGAGGTGCTGAATGTGGGCAGATAATAGGGAAATCTGCACCTCCGGTGATCCGGTGTCTCCCGGCGATCGCCGAGATTCCGCTATGATTTGCGCTTTTTTCTCTGTATCAAGTGCCATGGGTCCTACTTACCTCTTAAAATATCAATGGTATTCTACCTCTCCCGTACTCTTTCGAACAAGGGCGGTATCGGCAAAATACACCATGCGAAACGCCGAGAAAAATCGTTGCCTTTCGTTGGAGAAAGCAATACTTGTTCTTCGATTTCGAATACTGGAGGAAGGCCCCTCCCTATAGGAAAGGCGGCAATTCTTCGGTGTTTTCGGAGAACCGTATCCGACGAACACATGTCGTAGTATCCGAATATTTTGTTTATTTCCCGCTCATCTTTGCAAATGAGTCGAGTTTTACAGAACAATAACCTTGTTTCACCAATGCCGGGTCATACCTTGTCGGTTCGAGGCGAAGCTTCGCCAGACCACCATATCGATTGTCGAAAGAGAATCATCTGCCCGCTTCAAGCCATTGCTTCATGATGGCCTCGTAAAGAGTCGCCGTGGCGCAACGCGACCGTCATCCAGAATCTCACCGACCCCCAAAAATCGCTGCCGAGCATCGTAGATCCTGACCCGACCATGGGTAGGTGCGTGGGGGATCAATACCGGCTGCCCCTTGGTGAGATAATAGACCACATCTTCCGGGAGACTTACCCGTGGCCAGTCGGAAAGCGCGGCATCCATGGGAAGTAGTAATGCGTCCAACGCAGGCAGACTCGAAGGTCCAGTCAGCTCCCGTAACTGGTCCAAGGTTATCATATCGGTTTCGTGGAAGGGACCAGACTCCGTGCGGCGTAATTGCTGAACATGCCCGCCACAACCCAACGCTTCACCGATATTTTCCGCCAGGGTACGGATATAGGTACCCTTGGAACAACGGATATCGAGTTCCACCAACCCCTCACCGAAGCCCAAAAGCTGAAGCGCGTGGATGGTAATCGTGCGCGGTTGCCTTTTTACCACTACACCTTGTTGCGCAAGCTTATAAAGTCGCTGCCCTTTGTATTTGATCGCGGAATGCATAGGGGGGATCTGCTCGATCTTTCCCTTAAATTCGGCAAGTACACGTTCCAGGTGAGCGCGTGTTATGTGGTCTACGGAACGCCTTTCCAGAACCTCTCCTTCCGCGTCTCCCGTCGTGGTCTTTTCCCCCAGTTGGAAAACGGTTCGATAACGCTTATCTGCGTTGAGAAGAAAGCCCGATAGCTTGGTAGCTTCTCCCATGCAAATAGGGAGTAATCCGCTGGCGAGTTGATCCAGGCTGCCGGTATGCCCAGCCTTTTGCGCACGATACAAACGCTTGATGACTTGCAGGACCTCATTGGATCCCATGCCGATAGGCTTATCCAGAAGTAGAATCCCCTGAATATTTCGTCCTCTTTTTGCTCGCCGATTCATTATGGTTTGGTATGGGTGAGTTTGCGATGTGTGTTCGGGTTGCGTGTTCAAGTTACCGAAAGCGGATTTCCCCGTCGTTTCATTGCGTACATCCATACTGCTTGAGATTCGACCATGCCCGGCGAAGCTTTGCCTTAAACCGATGAAGCATGATTTGGTATGAGTAGAGCAAAATTAGCGCTTTGTAAATGGTGACTCCTTTGCGAAGATGAGCGGGAAACAAGCGAATTAATTTGTTTATTTCCCGCTCAGCTTGACAATTGAATCAAGTTTTACAAGGCGCCAATTTTGCTCTACTAAATCTCAATCATGCTTTGTCGGTTCGAGGCGAAGCTTCGCTAGGACATAAATCGAAATTTCCCCCACTTGCCTGGATGGCCCATCGATTCATGTCGACAGATGATATCGATAGGCAGATCATAAATTACGGGTCACAAGTTGCAACTTCATCGATCAACGCCAACAAGCGAGTTGCCTGATCAAAGCTATGATCATGCACGAATTCGAGTTTAGGTACGCCCCTTGCACGGATTCGGGCAGCAAGATTCTTTCGAAAGAACCCGGATGCCCGCCGCAACGCTATCAAGGTCTCTTCCATATTCATCGTATCCTGGCCGGTAAAATATACCGTCGCATGCGTAAGATCGCGACTAATCTCAACCTCGGAAATGGTCAGGTTTCGCAAACGGGGATCACTTATCTCGCGCACGAGCAACGCGGAGAGTTCCCGCTGAATGTGATACGCCATTCGCTCTGCGCGGTTGAATTCCCTAGGCATCCGAAACCTGCCGTCCCGTCTGATATTTGAATGATCGCAGCGCGGAGATGGCTCGTTGCAGGCTGGGGGATTCGCTACCCGCTCGCCGAACATCCCATTGTCGGGCAACGAATCGGCTCATGACCAAGTTATATTCTGGTCCGACTCGCGCGGTAGATCCGGGAGAAGGTATCAAAGCATTTTTCAGATCACGCTTTCCGTGTTTGCGCACCAAATCCAACATAAATTCCTTGGGGTTTTCGATACTGTCGGGATTATCTGAAATATCGTTTGTATCTATGCCGATAAAACTCGCGAATGCCTGTCGATCAGCCATGATCCAGGACTCGATTTCCATGACCGCTATCCGAAAAATGAACCCCTCATTACATGGGGCTCGAAGCCAACCCTTCATGATCTCGATTGGGCAGTGCTTTGGGGAATCCTGATCCGTCAGGAGAAATACCGGAAAACCCTTTGCCGTTCGATTAAGGTCTCGCGCCCGTTTCTTGAGATAACCGGAACCGCGATTACCAATCGTAGTGGTCGGTTCCATATCGAAGTATACGAGCAGCTTGTGTCCAACCGCCTCACTGAGTCGGTCCTCCACCGCCAAAATACAACGAGACCTGTCCATCGGTTGCTATGGGGAAATGGTGGCAGCAAACCGATCCATATCAGAATGTCTCGTCTTCGGTAAAGCGGCTTCTCCCACCGTAAAACCCGCCCCCAGCAGCGCCTTGACATCATCGATAGCCGATGCCGGTCGAACCCCGGTGCCTTCTCTGCTGGGATCAAGGATGAGCACTTCACGCCCATCGATCCCAGGATCCGTCAGCAAGGCATCGCTATGGGTACTGATGAGCACCTGCCGACGCGGGGTACGCTGCATCCTGCTGATGAGCGGCGCCAATTGACTCACGATCCCGGAATTGAGCGATAGTTCCGGTTCTTCTAATAAAAGCGGACTGTTCCCTTCCTGTAATACCCACAATATGCCGATAAGACGCAAGGTGCCATCGGAGAATTGATCTTCCCGTTGCCAACCGGCCTTGGGTCGCCAGTGAGCGTATAATGCTTGCAAATGGGGCCGTCCGGTAGCGGAATCCCTGATGAACTGGAGCTGTTCGAGCTGAGGGACTACCGTCTTCAGTGCCTTTTCTATGCGCTCCAGTCTGGATCGACGTGTCTTGTCCGGTGTTCCGGCGATCCGCTCCAGGAAACCCTGACCGAAGGGGTCGCTTTCCAGAACCCGACCTTGAATGGAATCAGCGAAACGAAGCAGTTGCGGGACAAGGTGAAGATACGCAATGCTTTGGAAGAAATCGGCGATATCACGAAACGCCTGATTGGCGTTGATCTGTTCAAGAAACGTCTGGGTAAGCCGAACAGGATCTTTACGGTCTTCCTCATCAGGGCGATCCAGGATTTTCTCGTTTCCCCGCCACACCCGTTCATAGGTCAGTAGAGCCCGTCGATATCCTCTCGTCTCTTGTTCGATGCCAATTCCATACCGCCATTCGTGGAGATTACCGGGTTTATCCGCCAGATGAACCTCAATAGCGACCTCTGGATCCCGACGGGCAGCCAAACTGCGAATCTTGGATACACCCCCGCGATCCTTGAGGGATTTTTGTAATCCTCCCCCTTCCGTACTCGCGATGTCCCGCAGGAAACGGAATACATCCAAAAAATTGGATTTGCCCGAGGCATTGGGTCCGATGAGAAACTGCCGGCTTTTCAGTTTGACACCAATGTCACGAAAATTACGCCAGTTTTTCAGTCGAATGCGGGAAACTATCATGAGTTTGGAGATCCGTATCGCTATGGATCTCGATCCGAGAACTACAGGTGGTTTTCAAAGCATGCTTCCAGTCGATGAGTGGATCGAAGGGCCAAAGTGAAAAGCTGGAATGATCTTTCACATTGGTAGTTTCTCGACTCACGGGATCATGTACGCTTTACCTCCACTCTCTCATAGACTTCGATTTGATCCTGTACCTTTACGTCGTTGTAGTTCTTCACCCCGATACCGCATTCGGTGCCAACCTTGACCTCCGGGATATCTTCCGCATAGCGGCGCAGTGATTCCAGCTCTCCCTCGTAAATCACTACGTTGTCACGTAACACCCGGATGGGATTGCTGCGACGTACCGTACCCTCTATTACCATGCAACCGGCGATTGCGCCGAATTTCCGCGCACGAAAGACACTCCGCACCTCGGCGATTCCGATAATCTCCTCCCTGAACTCGGGTTCCAGCATTCCGTTTACGGCTTGTTGAATGGTATCTATGACATCGTAAATAACACTGAAGTAGTGGATGTCGACACCTTCGGACTCGATGAGTTGGCGCGCTGCCGTATCTGCGCGGACGTTGAATCCGATGATGATGGCCTTGGAGGCGACAGCCAGATTGACGTCCGTTTCACTGACGCCACCCGTGCCGCCGGCAATGACGTTGACGCGAACCTCATCGTTGGACAGTTTCGTCAATATATCGGTAAGCGCCTCGCAAGAACCCTGCACGTCGGCCTTGATCACGAGGTTCAAGGTACTCATATTGCCCTCGGTCATTTGATCGAACACATTTTCCAACTTGGCTGCCTGCTGCTTGGCAAGCCGTATCTCCCTGAATTTGCCTTGCCGAAACAATGCGATTTCCCGAACTTTACGCTCATCCGTTGCAACGATCGCTTCTTCGCCCGCCTTGGGTGGTCCGGAAAGACCGAGGACCTCCACGGGAATCGACGACCCAGCTTCTTCCACCGGTTTTCCTCTTTCATCGAACAGACCACGAATTCGGCCGAATTCCTGTCCCGCCAGCAATATGGCGCCTTTTTTCAAATACCCGGCCTGTACCAACACGGTGGCAATAGGACCACGTCCCCTATCCAGGCGAGACTCGATGATCACGCCACTGGCGGAACACATTCTCGGCGCGGTCAGCTCCAGTACTTCGGCTTGCAGTAAAATAGATTCGAGCAGATTATCGATGCCCTCACCGGTTTTGGCGGAGACCTTTACAAAAATCGTGTCTCCACCCCAAGCTTCAGGGATTACATCACGACTGGCCAGATCCTGTTGGACTCGTTCGATGTCCGCATTCTCCAAGTCGATCTTGTTCACGGCAATAATCAAGGGAACCCCTGCTGCCTTTGCATGCTGTATGGCCTCGAGGGTTTGCGGCATAACGCCATCGTTGGCCGCCACGACCAATACCACGATATCGGTAACTTTGGCACCGCGGGCGCGCATGGCAGTAAACGCCGCGTGACCCGGTGTATCCAGAAAGGTAATATTTCCTTCCGACGTCTCTACGTGATACGCCCCGATATGCTGGGTGATGCCACCTGCCTCGCCGGAGGCTACCTTCGTCCGTCGAATGTAGTCCAACAAAGAAGTTTTTCCATGGTCCACATGTCCCATGATAGTAACCACAGGGGCTCGGGGAACTTGATCATCCTTGCTGGAAACCGCCTGTTGTTGGGTTAGGGTCTCTTCAAGGGCGTTTTCTCTGAAAAGCTTTGCCTTGTGACCCATTTCCTCCACCACGACGGCTGCGGTCTCCTGATCGATAACTTGATTGATAGTAACCATGGTCCCAAGACTTATCATTACCTTGATAAGTTCGGATGCCTTTATAGACATCTTTTGTGCCAATTCCCCCACGGAAATGGTTTCGGGGATGGTTACTTCGCGTACGACGGGAGCAGTTGGCCTTTCGAAACCGTGCCTGGATTCTGCATGTCGGGTCGTTGCGGGGGGAGAGGATCGATATGCCTTCGGCTTTTTTCTTCGACGCCCTTGCTTTTCGGTGGTTACATGGAGTTCTTTTCGCTCGATCTTCGCATCCTTTTCCTGATTCCTCTTCTCTTTATCCTTCCCTCTAGCCTTTCCCCTTTCCTTTCCTTCATGCCGGCCATATACAGGTTTTAGTAGTTCCACCTCCGGAGCGGGTACGGTCAGCAGCGGTTCCGTTAGCCCAGACTTCGGGGTAATCGACTGTGATGATGCCTTGACTTCCGAGGAAGAGGCCTCTTCCAAAACGGGGCTGGAAACAGTTCCACGCTTTTCCCTTATCGCGCGTTCCTCTGCCCTTTTCCGTACCTGTTCATGTTCACGCACCTCCCGCTCGATTCGAAGCTTCTCTTCCATTTCCTGATGGCGTTGTTTCGCCTCCACCTGCAGCGCACGTTTCGCCGCCTCCATGCGGGAGCGTGCAGCAGATTCCTCTACATCGTTCCTTACCGTCCTGGTCTTGGTGCTGACCTCCGGTTGATAGGTACGGCGCTTCCGAATCTCCACGGTTACTGTTTTCGCTGGCCCTCGTGTAATTGTGTGGGGGCGCCCACTGGTTCGATTCTGGTTGGCTGGGATCTTTATTTCACTGACCGACTTTCGCTTCAAAGTTACTTTTTTCTGCGGTGATTCCGACCCATCGTCTTTCCCGTGGATCCGCCGAAGATATAACAAAAGCTTGCCTTTATCCCTTTCATTAACGAACTCACTGGGATCACGATGTGGCAAACCGGCCTCATCCAGGCGCACTAACAACCGGTCCACCGAAGTTCCTATTACCTCGGCAAGCTGTCTTACCGTTACCTCGGCCATTTATATTACCTCAGAGCCTATGAATTCAGTGGCAAACACTGATGCTATTGGTTTTTTTCATAAAAAAATCCGGGGTCGTATGCGAAATCCATTTTTACTCCCTGACCACGTTGAAAACACACCAATTATCAGAATTGTACATAAACGCAGTTTTAGTGCCCATTTCCACCTCGTCATGGAGTATGATCGGAAGCTTTTGCAATCCACCTCCCTACCCATACCTAGCGAAGCTTCGCCTCGAACCGATGAAACATGATCGAGTATCAGCAGGGCGGAATCGATGCCTTGTAAAACTTGATCCCATTGTGAAGCTGAGCGGAAAACAAACAAATTAGAACCAAATCGCACGGGCAGCCATGATAAGAACCCCAGCGCGATCGGCATCTATATCGGCAAGTTCCACCAGTTCATCCACGGACTGGTCAGCCAAATCCTCCCGTGTCACGATCCCCCGGCTCGCCAAGATATATGCCAGCTCCTTGTCCACGCCATCGAGAGCCAGTAAATCCTGTGCCGGTTCCGTCTCGCTCAGGCGTTCTTCATCGGCAATCTCACGATTAAGAAGCACATCGCGCGCTCGGGATTGGAGTTCAGTGGCAATGTCCTCGTCGAATTCCTCGATTGCCAACATTTCATGCATGGGAAGATAGGCAACGTCTTCGATGCTGGAAAATCCCTCTTGGGCTAGAATGCTTGCAATTTCCTCATCGACATCGAGCTGCTCCATAAATACGGCAACGGAACGCTCTACCTCCGCTTCGACCTTTTCCACGGCTTGTTTGTCCGTCATTACGTTGAGATCCCAGCCAGTGAGTTGACTGGCCAAGCGGACATTTTGGCCGCCACGACCAATGGCTTGTGATAACATTTCTTCGGAGACAGCGACGTCCATGGCGTTAGCTTCCTCATCCACGACGATAGAGGCGACATCCGCCGGGGACATGGCGTTAATTACATATTGGGCCGGGTTCTCGTCCCAAAGGATAACATCGACGCGCTCGCCTGCGAGTTCATTGGACACCGCTTGTACCCGCGCTCCCCGCATGCCGACACAGGCACCAACCGGATCAATTCTGGGTTCCCTGGTACGTACGCCTATTTTAGCGCGTGATCCCGGATCACGCGCAGCGCCTACGATTTCGATCAACCCATCTCCGATCTCGGGAACTTCCAAAGAAAAAAGTTGAATCAAGAATTCCGGTGCGGTGCGGCTAACAAAAAGTTGTGGCCCCTTACTCTCGGCTCTGACTTGACGCAAAACTCCACGCAACCTGTCACCCGGACGCACCGATTCCTTGGGGATGATCTCATCACGCGAAATAAATGCCTCGATGTTTCCTCCAAGATCCAGTATGGCGTGACCACGCTCGACACGCTTGATGACACCATTTACCAATTCTCCTACACGATGCCGATAGGCCTCCACAATCTGGATGCGCTCGGCTTCACGCACTTTCTGCACGATGACCTGCTTGGCCGTTTGAGCGGCGATACGCCCAAAGGCTATCGACGTAATAGGTTCTTCGATGAAATCATTGGGTTGAATGTTGGCATCCCGCACCCGAGCATCCTGCAGTAGAATCTGGCGTGAGGGGAATTCCAAAACCCCATCGATGCTCTCATCGTCCATAACTTCCCAGCGCCGAAACGTTTCATAATCACCCGTCTTCCGATCAATACTAACACGGGCTTCAATATCTTCCCGATAGCGTTTTTTGGTGGCGCTGGCAAGCGCCGCCTCGATCGCCTGGAATATGATCTCCGGCATTACACCTTTTTCGTTAGAGACGGCCTCCACCACCAGTAAAATTTCTTTACTCATGATCTATGACTCTTGTTTCACGACCGTCAGCGCTCCGGAACAAGTCGCGCCAATCCAATCAAATCCAACGGTATCTCGCGCTCAGCGCCATTTTCACGAACCAAAACGATACCGGACCGACATCCGAGTAACTCTCCCACAATATTTTTACGCCCTTCCCAAGGAGTATCGAGTTTCACCCGAATCCTATGCCCTATAAATTGCCGAAAATGGTCTGACTTGAATAATGGTCTATCCAATCCGGGTGACGACACCTCAAGGTTGTACTGACATCGAATTGAATTTTCGACATCCAATACCCCACTTACCTGGCGACTAACCTGCTCACAATCATCCAAACCGATTCCCATGGGATGATCGATATAAACACGAACCAACGCTCGCTTTCGCCCGGATACGTATTGGGTACCAATCAATTCATATCCGAGTCCCGCAATCACCGGTTCGATGATTTCACACAATCGGTCACTGAAGGCACGCATCATACGCCGAAAATAAAAAGTGGGCGCGAAGCCCACTCTAATTACCGCGAAAGTCCGGATAAACCCGGAAATCTTCATGTCCGGAGATAACTAAACCCCCGTCTGCAGCTAGCTCGATCTACCGCGCAAATCCACCGTAACCCTCGACAAGCGGGAAGGATAGGCGGATCGCCCACCTTCCCACCGTCACGGCAAGGCTTACCTTATCCACGGAAGAAAATCAGCCCGAAGTATAGCGCTTCATAGACGAAACGCCAACCGAAACTCATTCATTTCGCAGATAAAATATATCCAAAGCACACGTAATGCGCTCCAGTACGACGCGCCGCATAGAAAACCATCTTTGCATCCGATCGACTATCCTTGAGCTACCAAGAAAAAACACTCGAATACATACCATGGTTTTTGCCGCACAGGGGCAGAAATCCGATTAATCAGAGCAAACCCTTGACCGCATCACGTTCTTCCTGGAGCTCCTTCAAGCTGGCATCCATCTTCTCGCGGCTGAATTCATCGATATCCAGGCCTTGGACAATCTCATATTTGCCATCCGAGGCCGTCACCGGATAGCCGTATATGACACCTTCCGGAATACCATAACTACCATCGGAAGGGATACCCATGCTTATCCAGGTGTCCTTCGAGGTTCCCATGACCCAATCGCGAATATGCTCGAGTCCGGCATAACCCGCCGAAGCAGCGCTGGAACTTCCACGCGCGCCAATGATTTCCGCGCCACGCTTTTGAACCCTGGGCATAAACTCATCCCGCACCCACGACGTGTCCACGAGGCTCGTGGCGGGCTTCCCACCGACGATGGCATGATTGATATCGGGATATTGGGTTGGGGAGTGATTGCCCCATACGGCTACTTTTTTGACATCGGCAACAGCGGCGCCCGTCTTTTCCGCCAACTGACTCATGGCGCGGTTGTGATCCAAACGCATCATTGCAGTGAACTGACGAGGATCCAGATCCGGCGCGCTCTTCATGGCAATCAACGCATTCGTATTGGCCGGATTTCCGATCACGATAACCTTGACATCACGGTTGGCATGCTCATTGAGCGCCTTCCCTTGAGGACCGAATATCTTGCCATTTTCACCCAACAGATCCGCGCGTTCCATGCCCGGTCCTCGCGGCTTGGCACCAACGAGCATTGCATAGTTGACATCCTTGAAGGCAACATTGACATCATCGGTTCCAATGAGGTCCTGCAGCAAGGGGTAGGCACAGTCCTTGATTTCCATCATAACCCCATTCAGGGCCTTCATGGCCGGCGCGATTTCCAGCAATTGCAAAATCACTGGTTGATCCTTGCCCAGCATTTCTCCAGAGGCAATCCGAAACAATAGCGAATAGGCTATTTGACCCGCTGCACCCGTTACTGAAACACGTACTGGTGGTTTCATGTTATTTCCCTCTTCTTTTTTATTGTTGATGTAAATTTCGCTGCGCGCGAAGTGGAATTTACACAGAGATCAAGTATCATCGGATTGTATATGGTATCGCAATCCTCCTTACGCAGTTACCTGAAACCGACGTAACTTTATTTATCACGGAGTTACAACAGTCTCCTTCTGCAACAAGTTCACCTTTTTGATTTTTCAGAAGCCTAGCACCAGTGTAAACGTTATATTTTTCAACGCAACGTTTCCCATGTGCATACTCGGTAGAGCACTCACTAAATGAGAAAGTATCACCAAGATCACCTGGAACGACTACCCTATAATACTCTTGACTACCGTGATCGCTGCGTGAAAAACCTAATGGTGTATTTACAAGTTACTTTAAGTTCACTGGCGTAAGAAGCAGATACAAGCATTCCCGTGAGCAACGTTATTAGCGCTCCCTTCATTCCACAACACCCTTAAAATAAAAGACGAATTAATTATACCCCGTGTGCAATTTTTCCGATAATCCATTGATTTTTAATCATAAACCCTTCAAGTATAATCCTTCCTGGTATCTGACTGACTAAAATAATGTAATCGGAAAAAATTGTACACAAAGTAAATCATATGATTTTGCAAAGCGAAATCATTCGTTCTTGAATGCCGCTTTGCGTTTCTCCACGAACGCGGTCATCCCCTCTTTTTGGTCCTTGGTTGCAAAGCAAAGTCCGAAGATCTCGCTTTCGAACAACCCGGCGCTATCCAAGTCCATATGCTGTCCACGCTGGATCGCCTCCTTGGCCAGTTTCACGGATACCGGTCCCTTTCCGGCAATCGACTTCGCCATCTTCATGGCCTCGCCCGTGAGTTCCTCGGCCGGATATACGTGGTTTACGAGACCGATAGCCTTCGCTTCATCCGCTTTCACGTTACGACCCGTCGTGATCATCTCTATGGCCATGGCGGTTCCGACGCGGCGGGTCAGACGCTGGGTTCCACCAAAACCCGGGGTTACCCCCAGGTTTACCTCCGGCTGTCCGAAAAGGGCCTTGTCACTTGCCAGCATCCAATCACATGCCATGGCCAATTCATTACCGCCACCAAGGCAAAAACCGTTGATCACGGCAATGGTGGGAACCGGCAACTGCTCCAGGCTGCGAAGCACACGCAATCCCTGCTGACCGAAGGCCTTGGCCTGCATGGCATCGAGATCCTGCATCTCGGCGATATCGCCGCCGGCCACGAAGGCCTTTTCGCCTGCCCCTGTGATCAACAACGCCCGAGCGCTCTTATCCGCACCAACTTCTTGAATCGCCGACTCCAGTTCGCTCACCGTCTTGGCATTCAACGCATTCAGGACCTTGGGACGATTGACCGTAATGAGGTAAATTCCCTCCTCCGGCTTTTCGAATAGGATATTTTCATAGCTCATTCAGAGTTTCTCCCGTGTGTGGTCTTCCCTTCGTGATTATTTCGGTGCCATGCGAATGGCGCCATCCAAACGAATCACCTCACCATTTAGCAGCTCATTTTCAATGATATGCATCACGAGGCTCGAGAATTCGCTGGGGAAACCCAAACGAGAGGGGAATGGAATCATCTTGGCGAGCGCCTCTTGAACATTCTCGGGCAAACCAAGCAACATGGGTGTTCCGATAATGCCGGGGCAAACACACATGACACGAATGCCCGAGGGCGCGAATTCACGAGCGGCCGGCAGGGTAAGACCCACGACGCCCGCCTTGGAACTACCGTACGCGGTTTGACCGATTTGGCCATCGAAGGCGGCAATGGAAGCGGTATTGATTACTACGCCACGCTCACCGGCTTCCGTAACCGGATCCAATTTCATCATATCGGCCGCAGCCAAACGCATCACGTTATAGATACCAATCAGGTTGACACCAATTACCTTTGCATAAAAATCCAACCCCACGGGGTTGCCTTCCTTGTCGATTATCTTTTTCGGTGGCGCGATACCGGCGCAGTTTACCAGGATACGGGCAGGTCCGTTGGCCTCGCGTGCCTTGGCGACAGCCGCCTCGGTGCTCGCACCGTCCGATACATCGCATTGTACAGCAATGGCATTCTTACCGATTTCATCGGCAATCTTCTTGGCGGCCTCTTCGTTCATATCCAGCAGCGCCACCTTGGCGCCAGCCTCTGCCAATACCTTCGCGGTTTCCGCACCCATCCCGGATCCGCCACCGGAAATCAATGCTGATTGTCCATTTATATCTTTCATGGTTTATTCTCCCAGTTTCAAGAATTTCGTACTTAGGTATTTGAATTGTGCCGTATCGGCCCTATGCGCCCATTCGAACAAAACCATTTCCCGACCGACCATCGTGATCCCAATGCTTCGCATACGTTCTATGGCCAACTCCACATTGTGCCGATCCCGCGAAGAAATGGCATCGGCCACCACGAACACCTGTCTGCCGCTTTTCATCAAATCGAGCGCGGTTTGCAACACGCAGACATGGGCCTCGATACCGGCAACAACGACCTGGTTGCGTCCCAACGCATCGATACGGGCTTCACATTCAGGTGCCGCGACACAAGAGAAATGCGCCTTCTCCATGAAGGCTTCCTTTGGGGCCAATTCGCGAAGCGAAGACACGGTAGAACCAAGCCCCGTGGGATATTGCTCGGAAACGAGCAACGGTACACCCACCACATCGGCAACCTTCATGAACCATGCACAATGATCGACCACCATCTCGCGATCATGAATAGCCGGAATCAACTTCTCCTGCACATCCACGATCAGCAGGCAGGAACTTCTCTGATCGATCAACATAATTGCCACCCACTCCTCGAGTTTCGATATGGCCTCGCAACTCTATGCATTCTATTGCACTGTACAACGAGCGGTCTACCCTAACCCCGGCGAAGCTTCACATCGAACCGATATGATCCGGTATCGGTAAAGCAAAAGCGGCGCTTCGTGAAATGGCGACTCATTTGCGAAGATGAGCGGGAAATAAACAAACTGATTTTCCCATGGTTCATCGACGGGCAATCTCGAATTCAAAAACGCCCGTTACCTATCGGTTTTGGGTAGTCCTCAATCTCCGGTAGAAGACTTCAAGCGCGGCCCCAAGCAAAAGACGCGCCCAGATTTATCGACATTGGTAGCAGCGAGGCCGAGAAGATCGGGACGATCGACGTCTTCGGCGCAGGCGCGGGTCCTGCCAAGCAGATCGCCATCCTCCTCCCCGAGAATCAATACCCTGAAAAAACACCCCTTGCACCACGTTTTCACGAGATACGCCCCGAATTCGTGGTGCGGTTTTTGGGCCTAAATCCCTCCTTCCATTCGGGGAAAGGCCATATTTCCTGCAATGAGCGCCATGAATTTTCCCGGGTGAAATCAGGCTAAGCGGCTCTTAATTCTCCGAAAACACTTCATCCAGGGATTTGGCATCCAATACGCGATCGGCCCAACTTTCGATGGTATTCGGGTCGGCCCCATAAATTCTCTCGGAGACCCCGTTGGGCAAGGGCCGAAAACGACGGGAAAGCTGACGAAGCAGCAGTTTCGCTTCCCCTTTCGCTTCCCCTTTCGCTTCCCCTTTCGCTTCCCCTTCCAACAGACCTTCCTGTCGGCCTTCCTGCCAACCTTGTTGCATGCCTTGCCGTATACCTTCCTGCAAGGCCTCCTGACGGGCCACTCTTCTAATGTCCTGGGCAAACTGGGACATCATTTTTTGTTCCTCCTCTGGTTTCACTGCCCGGATAATCCCGCGCAGCGTTTGTTCGTCATAGATGTAAACGGATATCAGGTAGTGAACGATGGGGTGGAGATCTTCGGGCGCGTTTTTGAGCGCTTCGACCAACCGCTCCCTGATCGCCAACTGGTGTGCTCTTCTGGTGGCGTACTTCATGGCCAGCAGCCGGGCTTGCAAGCGATGGTCCCGTGATAATTTTCGATCCGAAATGGCGCCTAGATCCAGCACCGGGAATTGGAAGTTCAGGAGATATGGTCGCCAGCTTTCCTCGCAATCCACGAGGTGCAGGAATTCGTTGGGGATCTTCCATTCACTTTCGCCATGGTAAAACACGAACGGCACGATGGCCGGCAGGCGATCCCAGTCTGTACGTTTTTTCTCCCATTCTTTCAGGAATTCGACCATGTACCGCAGCAGTTGCCAACCGATTTTGCCGTCCGGGATGCTCTTGTGCTCGATGAGGACGTAGAGAAAGGCGGCTCGACCGCTGACGGTTTCCACCTCGAAGAGCCGATCGGAGAGGTGCTCGCGCAGTGCTTTGTCCACGAAGGAATCCGGGACCAGCTTGGGCGGCTTGGCGGAGAGGAATTCCGCCACCGATTCGGGGAGGTGTTCCCGCAGCAGGGTTCCGGCCTGCCGCGGGTAAGAGAGCAGTTCCTTGAGAAAACGATCGTGGGGATAGGCAATGTTGGTCAATGTAGGGTTCACCGGGGTAGAGAACGCATCGACTGGCGAAGCTTCGCTAGCTCATTTCCATATCTTTGTGTCCATGTCTTTGTTTGGATCGGTCCTTTTCACCAGCCTATCAAGAGAGACAGTCTTCACACCGTAAGATGTCGATGAATCGACTCATCGTCGAGGTTCGACATGGGACCTGCGCCGACACGCAGCGACGATGGCATAATGGTTTCGCCCGAGTATCGGATAGGTTCCGGTAGTGTATCCTTGCCTCCTTTGCAGGTCACGATCGGGGAGGCGAAATCGGGAACGGCACCCGCAAAAGACAACGGAACCATGCACGATGTGAATTTACCTTGACCTTTGTTGTTTCAATCGTCCCTACGACGATCAGTCGCAGACGCGCGTTCGACTTGAAACCGAGGCAAAGATGGTCCTGCAACAGAAGGTTCAGGGTAGCGAGTGCGAACTACGTCGGTCTAGGTGCTCGATTCCGAATGCGCGAACAATTCCCATGAAGAACATCGGCTTGCCATTTCGGAGTGGCGATGGCTGGCGGTCGAGGTATTGATGGGGGATGACCGGGTGCTTGGGCTTGCCCGCGAATTCACCGAGGTGGGTATCGGTATTTGGGCAATCGGCGGGGTTACTTCAACGACCTTACCGGGAGTTTTTTCAGCTGTTTGTCAGTCGAATCCACGACAAACCCCAAGCCTTCCAACACCAACGCGCCCAAGATGGGTTCGATCCCCTTGGGACCGAATATGACTCGGGAAACGGTTTCCTGTCCCATCAAGGCGATCCGAGCGAACCCCCGTTCATATTCGACCTTCTCGCCACTGGCCAGTTCGTACACCGATTTTTGCTCCTTCCGAATACCGGCCCTTTCCAATTCTTCCGCCGGTGCCATGCAGTCCATTGCACCGGTATCGACCGGAAACTCGGCTTCATAGGGTTTCCCTGTTTTGTTGAAGTCGAATATTTGTGCGGTTACATAGGTCATACCCATGGGGAGCTCCACTTTTTGTTTGCAACGCCTGAAGAATCGTTTCCTTCGGCAAGTTGGCTTCGGTTGAATTGGATACGTTTCTTCCCATTTTCCTGTTCCGCGTCATCGATGTAATTTACGTGAGACTTTCCCGTACACTTGCTTCCGACGTGCAATCTTCCGGCAATTTGCCGAGTAGTGAATGGACTTCCCATTTTCAGATTCCAGCTTCGCCGGGTTGGAGGTTTTTCACCGCCATGGATGTTGATTTCCCAGCCCACCATGAGTTCGTCCTGAAGTACTATCCAGACCTGGCTCAAGCGTAGTTGTTCCCTGGGCAGCTTTTCGGCGAGTATCTCCGCCGAGTCAAGATGACCATGACCGATCGCTGATTGATCGTTTCCGGTATCTTGAAGCCGGTATTGAAGTCGCAAGTGAGCAGTATGTCCGGGCAGGGATGAAAGGTAATCGGCATAGCTCACCTTTATCGGATCGACACCTCGATCGACCGACCAAGGACCGCCGCGAATTTTTCCAGTGTGGAAAGCTTGATGTCTTCAGCGTGATTTTCAATTCGGGAGATGGCCGGCTTTTTTGTATGGAGCTTTTCCGCCATTTCTATTTGTGGGAGACCGGATGCCTCTCGCGCCTGTCTTAGCGGGGCGCCGATCTTGAAGGTTTGGTAACCGTCATCGGAGCCTTCGTCGAAGGCTGGGTCTTTCGCACGACGCCTGGAAATGTATGTCTTCAGATCACTCATGATGATTTCTTCCCCGCGAGATAGTCGTGTTTTCGCTTCTCGGCAACCCGGATTTCCTTTTCCGGTGTCTTTCGGGTTTTCTTCTGGAAGGCATGATTCAAAACCACGAACCTTTTACCACACGGAAATCCGAGGATTCTGAAGGTATCGCCGCCAACATCGACCCGAACTTCCCAAATCTCATCCGTACCAACCAATTTCTTGAAATATCGGGTGGGAACAAGTTCGATCTCTTCCACCAACTGGAGAACCCAAGCAAGCTTATTTTCGTGTGCAACTTTTTCTCGATAGGTTTTCCACCGAAAATTGGCATTATCGAGAAATCAGTTGGTTACGGGAAAAATTGCACACGGGGCAACCTTCTGGGCCTGCTTCGGGGACAGTGAGTCCAAAAACTCTTCGACTGGGCTACGTCTCCCTGCCGTTCGATAAAATCATGAACATGATTTATTGGAAATCGGATAAATTCTGGCTGGGAAGGTTCATCGAGCACCCGGATATCATGACCCAGGGAGAAACCATCGAGGAACTCGAGAAGAACCTAAAGGACGCCTTCGAAGTGTTCTTGATTTACTCTATTACTACCAGATAGGTGGAGATGATCATGATGTACCCGAGTAACCGAATTACAATCGATACCGAACAGTGTGGCGGCCGACCCTGTGTCCGCGGGATGCGCATTCGAGTGACAGACGTTGCTGGATCCCTACTCTGCAGGATTGACCGCAAGTCGGATCCTCGACGAGATGCCCGATTTGGAGGAAGAAGATTTGAAGACATGTCTCCAATATGCATCCCAGCGAATCGCTCATCCAGTACTGGCCGCGTGACGATCTGGATTGATGCACAGCTTTCCCCATCCCTGGCGCAGTGGATCACCGGCACTTTCGGTGTCCCGTCACGAGCTGTTCGAGACTTGGGCCTGCGCTAGGCCAAGGCAGATTAGGGCCCGTTCGCGCGGTCGTGTCGATTGTTGTGGGGGAATTGCATCACCCGATCCGAACCAAACCATTGTCCCGCATCGTCTCCATCCTCCTCTTGTGGCTGGTATCCAAACCACTATCCGGGATAGAAGCGCCATCGCCCCTGCCATCGCCACCGAACGGCGCCTCATCGACTGGAGAATTTCTCCGTTGGTTCTGGGAACGCCCCCTGGCCGAACAGGGAACGCTGGCTATTTCCCCCGATCTACCCGATCCCCCACTGGTACCCGAGGCCTGTGAGCCTTGTCATGCATCGCAATACAACGATTGGATGGGGAGTCGCCACGCCCACGCCATGGGCGCAGGGGCCATCGGACAATTCTTCGCCATGTCCGAGGCGGAGAGGCAGGCCTGCCTGGATTGCCATGCCCCCCTTCACGAACAATCCGAGACGCTGACGGAGTACATCGAGGATTCCATGTGGGCCGAACCGGCCTCGCAGGACCATGCCTCGACCAATACGCAAAATCGGCCATTGCACGAGCGCGGGGTAATCTGTGGTGCCTGTCATATGCGTGCCGGTCGTTGGTATGGTCCGCCGCGTCGTGGCGAATCTCTCCCCCCCGAGGACTTGGGCGCCCTACCCCACCATGGCTGGGTTTCCAGCGATGCCTTCGAAGACTCCCGCTTTTGCGCCGCTTGCCACCAGTTTCCCCCCGACGGCTTCCGCCTCGATGGGAAATTGATCGAGAACACCTACGAGGAATGGCGGGCGTCGCCCCAGGCCCGTCTCGGCGTCCAGTGCCAAACCTGCCACATGCCCGATCGCCGCCACCTCTTTCGAGGGATCCACGACCCGGAAACCGTGCGGGGGGGCGTCAATGCGGGATCGGAATCGTTTTCCATCGCCGAGGGAACGATCAGGGTTCTGGTCTTTCTCACCAATACGGCAACCGGTCATCGACTGCCCACCTATGTGACCCCGGAGATCCGTCTCGAGGCCTACCAGACCGATATCGATGGCGAAGCGATCCCCGATACGACACAGATCCGATGGGTAGCGCGCAAGGTAAGCCTCGATCTCGGTAAAGAATACTTCGATACACGTCTTGCCCCCGGGGAAACGGCGACCCTGGCATATCGAAAGCCGCTTTCACGGCATGCCGACGCCCTGGTTGCTCGGATTTACGTAGAGCCGGATGCCCTATACAGCCGAATCTACCAGGCACTGCTCGAACTCAGCCCGGATGGAGAAGGTGCCCCCCTGATCCGAGAGGCACTGGCGGAATCGAAACGCTCGGGATTTTCCCTCTACGAGAAACACTATCCGATCCCGAAAGGCCGGCACAGAGAGCAGAAACCATGAGACGACACCCTGGCGAAGCTTCGCAGTTCGTTTATTCCCGCTCGGCTCCACAGGTGAATCGAGTTTTACAGAACAGCAATTCTGCTTTACCGATGCCGGGTCATGTCGGTTCGAGTCGAAGCTTCGCTAGACGGAGATATTCTCTCGCAAGAACTCCGGGGCAAAATCGGCGCCGTTACGCCAGGACAAGGTATGACCTTCCAAGGTAAAGGATTCGAAGAATGCTTTATCCTTCAACGGCTCGAAGATTTCACCATGCAGCTCGGAGGATAAATCGATCTCGCCCTGCACCCCATCGTCGAATGACAACCAGACGGTATAGTCATCGATATATTTCGCCTGTACAACGTGCAAGAACACTTCTCTACTCCAGCGGCTCTATTTTGGATAGCGGCTTTCTGTTCATTGTCGCCTCCCGGTTGGCCATCGATTCATCTCTATGCAACACGTCCCATTCGAGGACAGCGCTCAAGGCCCTTCTTGGAAACTTGCCGGTCACAATCCCGGTCTCGATATCCACGCGATAACTTCGTATTCCCGATATTCGGCATGGAAATGTAACGGAACGTGCTTGCGGAAGTACATCCGAATCACGATCCCGAGAAAGCGGCTTATTTCAGGCATATTATCGTTCCGTTCTGCTTCTATCGGGGAGAAAACAGCTCACGCATCTCAGGATATTCAATGGATCGATCCGGCCTGGGCAAACTACGGGTCGTAACACCCGAGCCCGACGTCGGGCCGGTAGATGCCGGCGGCCACCAGCGTCATGATGCCGAATCCGATGACCATGACCCCCGCGAACCGGCGAACCCCGGTTCGCTGTAGGAAATGCTGTAGCGTGGTAGCGGCGAACCCGATGCCCATCAATGTCGGCAAGGTACCCAGGCCAAAACTTATCATGAACAACACCCCTTCCGCCCAGCCCCCCGCTGCCAGGGCCCAGATCAACAGGCTATAGACGAGACCGCAGGGCAGCCAACCCCATACCGCGCCGAACAACCACGCCTGTTGCAGGCTCCTGACCGGAAACAAGCGTTTTCCCATGGGCGCAAGTCGTCGCCAGAGGATATTGGCGCCTCCCCGCTCCACGTCGGCGAGTCCAAACCACCATCCGCCCAGATAAAGGCCCATGGCAATCATGAACAGGGCCGCGAGGATACGCAGAAACAGCCAGCCCTGGTGTTGCTCCAGGAGTTCGATGGCCATACTCCCGGACCATCCCATCACGGCACCGGCGATCCCGTACGTGAGGATGCGGCCTGCGTTGTAGGAAATAATGTATGGCGCCACCGAAAGTGGGCTTTTGCGTACCTTGTCGGGCAACCCCATGGACAGGGCGCCCACGATGCCGCCGCACATGCCGATGCAATGCACGCCACCGAGAAGACCGGCCAGAAAGGCGACGAAATAAGGAGCGGTGCTGACGACGAAGGGACTAATGACGGATTCCATGGCGATTTTCGGGTGTTTTCGGGTTTGAATTTCGGGGTTGGTGTCGGGGCTTTGTTTTGGGAATACAGTTTATTTTGTTATTTTGTTCATTTCCCGCTCATCTTCGTAAATGAGGCAAGTTTTACGAAACGCTGATTTTGCTCTATCAAAACAAAACCATGCTTCATCGCTTCAAGGCGAAGCTTCGCCAGCATATCGACCCGGTTCAGCTTCAAAGCGCGTACCGACACGTAACATTGGTCGTTTTTCGGCAGATGCCATGACTACCTGCGCGCACCACATCGATGATGTCGAAACATCCGATCCAGCATCTCCCGAAGCAATTCCAGCGGCAGGCCCACCACATTGGACGCACTGCCTTCCAGGATCCGCAGCCAGTCATGGCCATCCTGATAGCCGAAGGCCCCGGCCTTGCCCTGCCATTGGCCGCTGGCCAGGTAATCGTCGATGCGCTCATCCGTCAGTGGCTCCATGATCAATCGCGTTACGGCCACCTCCACGGCATGGCGCGACGTCCCTGCCTCCCAAAGGCAAAGCCCGCTCGATACGCGGTGTTGCTTTCCCTGGAGCAGCCGCAACATGTACCGGGCGTGTTCCACATCGCGTGGCTTGCCGAGGATCTCGCCGCTGCATTCGGCCACCGTGTCGCAGCCCAGCACGATTCCGTTATCGGTGCGTCTTGCCACATCGAATGCCTTCTGGCGGGCCAGTCTCGCCACCATGGCTTCCGACGATTCGCCACGATATACGCCGGACTCGGCGGATTCCGCCGGGGGCGTGATGATAAACCGATAACCGGCACCCGCTAACAATTCCCTGCGGCGTGGCGATTGGCTGGCAAGAATGATGGGGAAATTTGCATTGTGGGACATCGATATACTACCTGAAGTGGTGGGCTCTTCCTCCAACGAGATCGAAGGCATCTTTTCGGAAAAGATATTTTACTTCCAAATATCCGCGCGGTAATGTCGACCCCGGATGAGGAATTGCCTGGCGAAGCTTTGCCTCGAACCGATGAAGCGTGATTTGGCAGTAGAGAAAAATTGGTTTTTGCAAATGGAGACTCATTTGCGAAGGTAAGCGGGAAATAAACAAAACAATTATTTTTGAGGAGTGATGTCTTATGACTCAATGGCCCAAAACCAACGATGCCCTTGGAACCACCAACCGGGGCAACCCTTGCGAATCCGGGCTTTGTACACTTTGCGAATCGGAGTGCAAAGGAAAATGCGAGACCTGGCTTTCGGGCATGGCCGGTAGAAAACTGCTTTATCCGAAAAATTTCGGCAAAACCACTTCCGGTAGTACCAACACCACCCATGTGGGCGTCAACTACAATGCCCTTCGGATCAATGGATTTTGTTACGGATCGAAAGGAATGCCGCAAGGTCTGTCGCGCACCGAAGACGACTGTGTCTTCCCCAATGCAAGCATCGAAACCGCTTTCGGGAAGAAGATAAAAACCAAGGCGCGCGTGCCGCTCATGACAGGTGCCTTGGGATCGACCTTTATCGCGGCGAAATACTGGGACTCGTTCGCAGCCGGGGCCGCCCTCGTGGGCTACCCCATCGTCGTGGGGGAGAACGTCGTGGGGGTGGACCGTAGCAGCGAAATCGGCGGCGGTCGCGTCATCGCGGCCCCGGAACTCGATCGCCGCATCGAAGGCTTCCTCCGATATTACGACGGCTACGGCGCCATCATCGTCCAACTCAATGTGGAAGACACGCGCAACGGCGTGGCGGAGTATGTCATCGAAAAATACGGTGACAAGGTCATCATCGAATTGAAGTGGGGACAGGGCGCCAAGGATATCGGCGGCGAGATCCAGGTCACCAGCCTGGATTATGCGCTGTTTTTGAAAGACCGTGGTTATGTGGTGGACCCCGATCCACGCATCCCCGAGGTCCAGGCGGCCTTCAAGAGCGGGGCGATCCGTTCTTTCGCCCGCCACAGCCGCCTGGGCTATGCCGGCCTTTCCTCCGCCGAAGAGGTCGAGGAGAGCTTCAAGGAGTCCGTGGCTTACCTTAGAAAGCTCGGATACAACCGCATTTCCCTGAAAACCGGCTCCTACGGGATGGAAGCCCTGGCCATGTCCATCAGATTCGCAACGGATACCGAACTCGACCTCCTCACCATCGACGGCTCCGGCGGAGGGACCGGCATGAGCCCCTGGAACATGATGGAGAGCTGGGGGGTACCGTCGCTTCACCTGCATGCCAAGGCCTATCAATATGCCAGGATTCTCGAGGCCCAGGGCAAAGAGGTGGTGGATCTGTCATTCGCCGGGGGATTGGCCCGCGAAGACCATATCTTCAAGGCACTGGCCCTTGGTTCTCCCTTTACCAAATTGATCTGCATGGGTCGGGCGCTGATGATCCCGGCCTTTTTGGGCTCCAACATCGAAGGGGTGCTTTATCCGGAACGACGGAAAAAAGTCAATGGAAATTGGGACAAGCTCCCGTCCACGGTCAAGGGTTTCGGCGCAACCGAGGAAGAGATCTTTGCCGGTTACCATGAAGTTCGCAACAAGGTGGGCAATCAGGAAATCAAGAACGTCCCACTCGGTGCCATTGCCTCGTGGACACTGGCGGACAAACTGGCGGCGGGACTCCAGCAATTCATGGCCGGGGCCCGTAAGTTCTCCCTCTCGGAGATCTCGCGCTCGGATATCTTCTCCGCGAATCGTGCCACCGAAAGAGAAACCGACATTCCTTTCATGACCGACCTGGAAGATGACCGGGCCATGAAGATCCTGAAGAAATAATTTCCCCTCGACTGATCGAAGGACATCTCGAACCCTGCGGGTGACAAGGATGCTCCCCCGGGTTCGCGATTTGTCGATTTCCCGCTCATCTTTAGCAAACGGTGTGAGTCGCAGGCATCGTCGGCTCGGTCTCGAACGGTGCAACCAATCAGCCACAAGAGGTAAACGATTGGTTCAATCCTACCTGGTGCGGGTCCGTACCTGTACAGAACTGCTTACTCGAACTCACCTTTTGGTGGGGTACGCAGCCAGCGTCGAAGGGCGACCGACGGCCACAAGAGGGGCCAGGTAAGTAGAGTCCGGGGGGGTCGCCCAGTTTGTAATATATTGGGGCCCTTGGTGTATGCCAAGCTCCAGGTTTG
>CAZSVE010000024.1:0-37895 GCA_964610175.1 uncultured Thiotrichales bacterium | reverse complement strand
CCGACATGAACGCCAAGATTCGTAGAAAATTACCCACGAATTTTTCTGAAGAGCCTGTTTTTTATTACTCTTGACTTCAATCATAAGGTGCTTTATGCGCCCGGTGATTTCGAAGATCAAAATGACTTCCTTTCTATTTTGAGAGGTCATTATGATGAAAAGGATGTAAAAGATAAGAAGGAAATCGATGATTTGAAATCCTTTTGGAAACCGGACGGGAAGAACATCGATAAAGGAAATGAAAAATCATTCGTGATTGGATGGTTCGGAATGATCTGAATATGTTGTCGATATCGGTTTTTCTACACGGTCATGACAAAAAATATTCTGAATTCCAAAAAAAGGCGGTTAATGATTTAGGCATTTATTAACAGAACAAAATCATGCAATTCAGCGAAAAATGGCTGCGGGAATGGGTAAATCCACCGATTTCCAGCGATGAACTGGCGGCGCAACTGACCAAGGCGGGCCTGGAGGTGGATTCCGTGGAGCCAGTCGCCCCGAAACTGCCGGGTGTGGTGGTGGGTGAGGTATTGTCGGTGGCAAGACACCCCAATGCGGATCGGCTTACCGTGTGTTCCGTGGGCGTGGGTCGGGAAACACCGCTTACCATCGTCTGTGGCGCGTCGAATGTCCGGCAAGGCCTCCGGGCCCCGGTAGCCGGGATCGGGGCGACACTTGCCGACGGCACCCGAATGAAACGGGCCAGGATCCGGGGCCAGGAATCCCAGGGAATGCTGTGTTCGGGGCAGGAATTGGGGCTTGCCGAGGTTGCCGATGGATTGATGGAACTCGCGCCGGACGCGCGGCCGGGAGTGGGACTTTCCGATTATCTGGGGCTCGATGATGTCAGCATCGCAGTGGATCTGACCCCGAATCGCGCCGATTGCCTCAGCATTGCGGGCATTGCCCGCGAGGTGGGCGTGCTAAACCGCTGCCGGCTTTCCCCGCCGGCCATGGCTCCGACGCCAGCCGTCATTCCCGATGGGTTTCCGGTAACCCTGGACTCCCCCGGAGATTGTCCGCGTTATGTGGGCCGCGTCATCGAGGGCATCGACCCGCAAGCGAAGTCCCCGTCTTGGCTGCAGGAACGGCTGCGGCGGAGCAACCTGCGCAGCATTGGCCCCGTGGTGGATGTAACCAATTATGTGATGCTCGAGCTGGGGCAGCCCATGCATGCCTTCGATCTCGATAAATTGGAGGACGGAATTCGGGTACGGAAGGCAGAACGAGGTGAAACCCTGGCGCTGCTGAATGGCACCGAGATTACGCTACGCCCGGATACCCTGGTTATCGCGGATGGGCGCCGGCCCATCGCGCTTGCCGGCATCATGGGGGGAATAGGTACGGCGGTCACCGAGACGACGCGGGATATTTTCCTGGAGAGCGCCTTTTTTACCCCCGAGGCCCTCGCCGGTCAGGCGCGCCGCTATGCCCTGCATACCGACTCTTCGCACCGATTCGAGCGGGGCGTCGATTATCGATTGCAGCGTACCGCCACGGAACGCGCCACGGCATTGTTGCTGGAAATTGTCGGTGGAAAGCCGGGTCCGGTTATCGAGCAAATCTCGGAGTCCGATCTCCCGCCATTGGCAACGGTGCGTCTGCGAAATGCGCGGCTGCGGCGCATCCTGGGGTTTTCCCCGGGGACCGAGACTGTATCGGACGTACTGACGCGGCTCGGCATGACGGTATCCCGGGATGCCGATAACGATAGTTGGGAGATAACCCCCCCGAGCTTTCGCTTCGATATCGCCATGGAGGCGGATCTCATCGAAGAGGTCGCCCGCGTTACGGGCTATGATCGCATACCCGTGCGACGACCGTCCTTGCCGCTGGCCGATCGGGAAGCGCTCGATAGCCCTTTTTTGTCCATTGCCACGATGCGACGGGTATTGGTGGAACGGGGTTACCGGGAGGCGATTACCTATAGTTTCGTGGATCCGAAACTGGCATCCCTCATGGACCCCGATGCACAGGGGGCGATGTTGACGTTGCAAAACCCAATCTCCACCGAGATGGCCGTTATGCGCGCGACGTTGTTACCCGGTCTCCTGCAGGCGGTTCTTTACAATACCAGACGCCAGCAACCCCGGCTCCGGCTCTTCGAGTCGGGGCTTGTTTTCCATGGGAATGGCAGTGATGATCGTGGAAGCGCACCGGTACAGGAACGGGTCCTGGGTGCCGTGGCCGTGGGATCGGCATTCCCCGAGCAGTGGGGAACCCCTGTGCGGGATGTGGATTTCTTCGATGTAAAATCCGATATGGAGGCCCTGTTGTCCCTCACGGGGCGGGGAGAAGAATATCGCTTCGTGCGCTCTTCCCATCCCGCGCTTCATCCCGGCCAGAGCGCGGCCATCGAACGGACCAGTGGCGAAACAGACCAAACCACGGACCGAACGATAGATGCCATGGACAAAAGGACGGACCGGGAAATAGCAGGATGGATCGGCAATCTACATCCGCGTATCGCCCGTGAACTGAAATTGGCTGGGAATACCATCGTGTTTCAGATCAAGCTGGCGGCACTCGAGGGTCCGGGGCTGCCGAAATATTCTCCCTTGTCGAAATTCCCTGCCATTCGTCGCGACATCGCAATCATCGTGGATGCGGATGTTCCGGCTCGATGGGTGAGAGATTCCATCGAACAGGCAAGTGCCGGTGCATTGAAGGAAATAACGTTATTCGATGAGTATCGCGCCAAAGGCATCCCCGCCGGAAAAAAGAGCCTCGCCTTCGGATTACTCTTCCAGGATATGTCCCGCACCTTGCAGGACGTGGAAATCGATGAACGGGTGACGGATATCATGGCCACCTTGCAAGATCGCTTTGACGCAATCCCACGGGTTTGACCATGACGGGGGACGGTTTTTCGGGAGGTTTCGGACAGAACCTCGGACACCCGGGGAACCGGCCCCGATGCAAGGCCGTCCCCGCTGTGCCCAAAAAGATACGACGATACTCTACGGTTCCGATCTACGGAACCGGGCCATCCTGTAAATAATCCAGCGAAGCTTGTGCTCGAACCGACAAGACATGATCCGGCATCATGTCGAAGCAAAACAGGTATTTTGTAAATGGTGACTCATTTGCGAAGCTCGACGGGGAACAAACAAAATAGGCTTTCGCGCTCGAAAGAAGCCATGACAGGGAAGGGATCGGCCCTTCATGAACAGGTATCGACAAATGCAACTTCCCTGAAATATCTTTGTTGTAAAACTCGGCCTTACGTGCTGAAATAAAAATTTTCTTGTTCGAGATTCTCCGACGAAGGGACAGTAGGTTCTGTAAGTCGCCAAGTTCACAGCGACTAACTAGGAGGAAAGTTCAGTGACATTGACGAAAGCCGGTATCGCCAAACAACTCCACGAGGAAATGGGCCTGAATATACGTGAAGGGAAGGAGTTCGTTGAAATGTTCTTCGAAAATCTACGGGAAATTCTGGCGGAAGGGGAACAAATCAAACTATCCGGCTTTGGGAAATTCGATCTGCGGAACAAAGAAATGCGACCCGGGAGAAATCCAAAAACCAAAGAGGAGATCCCCATAACGGCTCGGCGCGTCGTGACATTCAAACCAAGCCAAAAGCTGAAAGCGCGAGTCGGGCTCCATGCTGGAAACGCCGAACAATAACGAATTACCGCCGATACCCGCCAAACGGTATTTCACCATTGGCGAGGTCAGCGATCTTTGCGATGTAAAACCGCACGTGTTACGCTACTGGGAGCAGGAGTTCCCTCAGCTGAAGTCCATCAAGCGACGTGGTAATCGGCGATATTACCAACGACGGGACGTAATCCTGATTCGTCAGGTTCAGAGCCTTTTATACGAGCATGGATTTACCATCGTGGGGGCGCGGCAATGGCTCCTGAAAAGTAGCAGTCCCCCCACCGGGGGGGAAGAGGCGGATCGGACTCGGCAGGTTGCCCACAAACTCCGCGTGGAATTGGAGGATGTACTCCGCATCCTCGAACATGACTAGCGAAGCTTGTGCTCGAACCGATATGACCCGGCATCGGTAAAGAAAACCGGCGTTTCGTAAAGTTCGACTCATTTGTGGAGATGAGCGGGAAGTAAATGAATAACCCCCAAAAAGCCTCTCTCTCCTTCACATGAATCCGGGGCGTAGCGCAGCTTGGTAGCGCACCTGAATGGGGTTCAGGTGGTCGGAGGTTCAAATCCTCTCGCCCCGACCATATCATCATCCGGTAAGTTCCGATGTGATCCGAAAACCCGCGTAAAAAGCGGGTTTTTTTGTTCCCTTATTCAAGTATCGGAAAAACAAAAATCCCGAGAGAACCGCTGGGTGCGCCAAGACCCACCCCGCTTCAGCCTTGGCGCGAAGCGCTAACATGTTCACCTATCGGAATAAAGCCCTTGGAGAGTCGGTACGTGTACCGAGAACCCACCCCCTATCGATCTTGGCACGAAGCACTAACATGTTCGGTTCCGGTTTTTTCCTGCCGATTTGGCTAAAATTGCTCCAATAATCGCCATTCAACCACGAAACATAGCCTTTCAATCCCCTCTTCTGACGATAACCTTGCTTACCGAGACACTGTTCCTCTCTGTTACCTCTTTCTTGGGATATGTTTTTCCGATGCATCCCACGAGATCCCTTGCCTTTCTCGATATGACGGAACGCGGCTCTTCGAACGCAGCGGAAGGCCCTCCATCTTCGGGGTGACCGAAACCCAACGCGACCTGTTTCTGCCGGGATGACGGGAAAGGGATCGGACAATTGCGAGGAAGGTACTGGCTATGGCGCCCATGTTCCTAGGCCTTTTCCGTTATATCCAAGGGAGTGTGAACAGCTGCCAGGGGAAAGATTCACCACAAGATACGAAAACCAGTCATGAAATACCAAAACGAGTTTCCCCTCTACAACGACCGTATCTATCTCAATCATGCCGCCGTTGCGCCGTGGCCGCGACGCACATCGATGGCCATCGAACGCTTTTCGGAACAGGTTTATGGTGGCGCCATTCGGCATAGGGACTGGGTAGAAGCCGAAGAAAGGCTCCGCAACCAGTTCCGGGAGCTTATCAACGCGCCTTCCACGGAGGACATCGCGCTTCTCAAGAATACCTCGGAGGGGCTTTCCATGGTCGCCCATGGTATCGACTGGCGGGCGGGCGACAACATCGTCATTACCGATCAGGAATTTCCCTCCAATCGCATCGTTTGGCAGTCACTGGCCTCCCAGGGTGTCGAGATCCGGGAGGCGGCCATCTTGGGGGCGACCTCATGGGAAGATACGCCCGAGGCGATTATGGAACGTAACTGCGACGAGAATACCCGCTTGATCGCCGTCAGTTCCGTGCAATACGGCACGGGGGTGCGCATGGATCTTCATCGCCTTGGCGCTTTTTGTCGGCGACAAGGCATCTTGTTCTGTGTCGATGCCATACAGAGCCTGGGCGCCCTACCCATGGATGTGCAGGCAATCGGTGCCGATTTCCTGGCTGCGGATGGACACAAGTGGATGCTGGGACCCGAAGGCATCGCGGTATTCTATTGCCGGCGGCAATTGCGCAATCGACTTACCTTGCGCCAGTACGGGTGGCATATGATGGAAGATTCTCTCGATTTCGATAATAGAGACTGGAAGATTGCCGACTCGGCCCGTCGTTTCGAATGCGGCAGCATGAATATGCTCGGGATCCATGCCATCAGCGCAAGCCTTTCCCTGCTTTTGGAAATAGGCATGGATGAGGTCGCAAGGGGCGTTCTGGAGAAGAGCTCCTACCTGACCGAGGCAATCACCGAGGACAAAAGGCTCTCCTTGGTTTTTCCCGCGGCGCTTGTCGACGATCCGATTCGTCATAGCGGTATCGTGACCTTCCAGGCACCGGGTGCGGAGCTGCAGGGAGTTTTCAGGGGATTGATCGGTTCCGGGGTGATCTGTGCCCTGCGCGCTGGTGGTATCCGATTCTCACCCCACTTCTATACACCGAAGGAGCAGCTGGAAAGCGCCGTGCGACGGGTTGGCGAATATATCCGACCTGATATGGTCGAGTACTCCGAAAGAGCCATGGCATCCATTGAATCGAGATGAGAAACTCCAGAGGGAGGTTGAATACGAGCGAAGCCTGTGCTCGAGCCGACAAGGCAGACCTAAGCATCGGTAAAGCAAAACGGTTGTTTTGTAAAATTCGACTCATCTGCGAAGGTGGGAAATAGACAAGCCTCCTCGAAAAATAAATGTCGTGTGCGGAAATATTTACAACAGTCGCTACTTACGAAAACATCGACTGTTTCCACTTCGCATCGATGCCAAGGCCCGCCCCGATCTCGGGCTTGTCGTGGTAATTCCCTGCTATGACGAGCCGGATCTCGACTCGGTGCTCGATTCTCTGTGGCGCTGCGCGAGGCCCCCTTGTTCGGTGGAGGTAATCGTGGTGATCAATGCCACACGCGCCGACACCTCGCGTGTACACGCCCAAAACCAGCGGACCCTCGCCCTTGCGCAACGCTGGATTGCCGCCCATGGGGATGAGCGGCTGCGCTTTCATGTACTCCACTTTCCGGAATTACCGCACCGTCACGCCGGGGTCGGGCTTGCGCGCAGGATCGGCATGGACGAGGCCGTGGCACGATTCGCCACCGTCGGCAATCCGGAAGGGGTGATCGCCTGTCTCGACGCCGATTGCCGTTGCGACCCGAACTACCTGACAGCGCTCGTGGCGCACTTTCGCGCCCATCCCAAGTCTCCGGGGTGTTCCATCTATTTCGAGCATCCATTGGATCTCGGCTCTCCCCAATCACAGGCAGACCTGGAAGCCTTCCAATCCGGAAATCCCTTCTCTGGAAAGCGGCAGGCATCGCCTCCGGCCCATTGCGCCGCGTCGATGCCAAAGGCGAGCACAGCCATTCGAGCAGCCATTGCGGGATACGAGCTGCACCTTCGCTATTACGTGCACGGGCTCCGTTACGCCGGCTCTCCCTATGCGTTCCATACCGTGGGCTCCTGCATGGCCGTGCGCACCCGTGTCTATGAACAGCAAGGCGGCATGAATCGCCGCAAGGCCGGCGAGGATTTCTATTTTCTGCAAAAGATCATCGGGCTCGGCAATTTCACCGAATTGCGCGGCACTCGTGTCCTTCCCTCGCCCCGGATCTCGGAACGCACGCCATTCGGCACCGGACGGGCCGTCGCCGATTCCCTCGCCAAAGAAGACGGTGCCCGCTACGCCTATGCGCCCGAGGTGTTTCGCGATCTCGGGAAACTCCTGTCGCGGGTGGGGGAACTCTATGGCAGGGAAAAAAGCGCCTCCCGTCTTGCCATCGGTGGCCATGATGATGGAGATGGCTACGGTTATAACGATGACTATGACAATGATGGCAGCGACGCCCTGGACTTCATCGTGGCCGGGTTACCCGAATACGTTGCCCCCTTCCTGTCCGTCCAGGGGTTCGGACGCCGATGCGCCGAGATTCGACGCAATGCCGCCTCATCGCGGTCCTTCGCGAAAAGATTCCATCGCTGGTTCAATGCCCTTTTGACCTTGAAATTCATCCATTTCGCAACCGATCATCATTACCCCAAGGTCCCCATGGAACAGGCCGCTCGCGTGTTGCTTGCGTGGTGTGCGGAACGGGACGGGACATGGGACAATCCCCGTGGGAACCATTCCAACGAAGACACTCCCGAGGGGGGGCTCCTCCAACAGCGGGAGGCACTGTTGTTGCAATACCGGATCATCGATGGCGGAGGGAATGGCCGATGATCCATTGCCGACATCCAGGTTTTGCCCTGGACTTGATGTTTGTGGATGTTCGGGGAGACCTTTCCGGAGCCCAACGCTAGCGATTATTCGAGAAAGCCGGGGGTTTTGGTGTTTATATTCAGTTTCTATACTTATACTTTCCCTAAAACAGCTATTATCGATATTGTGGAAACATATCGGAAAAACGCTTTACCCGGGAGAACCGAATTTTTTAAGAGCCCCTGTTCGCCTTCGGAGTTATAGACTGTGCGAAAATTTTACAAAACAAGGCAGGAATATTCACCGGACGATTCCGATGATTATAGTAAACATGGCTTTTACCATGAGGGATCGGAGACTGACCGATACACGCAGGATTGGGCCATAGGGAAACTACAGGAAATGTCACCGTGCGGCACGGTCATCGATGCCGGATGCGGTACAGGCAGGTGGTTCGAGAAATTTCCACCTCATCGAAAGCTGATTGCCATTGATGTTTCCAGGAATATGCTCGAACGGATCCCAGGGAAAAAGGAGATATTCAGTGTCGAGGATGACTTTCTCGCCGAAGCGATGAATAAACACAGACCATCCCTGATTCATGGCGACCTGGAGCGCGTTCTCCCCCGGCTGAAAGGGTCCGCCGACCTCATGTTTTCGTATCTTTCCCTGTGTGAAAATAATGATCCGGAAAAGATGCTACGAATATTTCACGATACCCTGAGGCTCGGGGGACGAGCCATAGTCGTCACGAATGTGGTTGTCGAAAAGAAGCACAAGGCAGATGATTGTACCCTGAATAATAACAGCAATGGCGTGTTTTCCGATCCACCCATAAATCCGTATTTCAACGGCAGGGAACGCTACAATCTGTGTATATTCCTACAGATGCCAACGGGTATTCTACCCATCGTCGATAAGGTCCATGTTCCGACGGATTATTACGCGCCGGATTCATGGGATATGAAAGAGGCCGCCATTATCCCCTGGAGCAGTCAGGTTCTTGTCGACGGAAAAAACAGGAAATCTCTCGAAAAGCATTTTCCGGCATATGATATTGCGCAGGCGCTTTCAATCGAAGGAACCGATAGGATGGTTGCCCATTTATGTCTGGATATGATCAGGAAATAAAGGCTGAGAATAATGAAAAACACCAAAAATCCGATCTTCGATGAATATGATGATATCTTCTTCAAGTTTATCGAACGTCTTACCGGCTATCCGGAGATGACTGCATGGGCAAGGGTATTCATCGACTCTCTTCCCGAGCAGCCAAGATCTTTATTGAGCATCGGCGCTGGTAATGGCCACTATGATGAGTCACTTCTCGAATACATCATGCCTACACTGGATTATTGGGCTTTGGAACCCAATCCCGTATTTTTTGAAGCTTTGACAAAGCGATCCGCTGCCTGGAAGGCGAGCGGCACACATATATTCTCGGGTTATTTCGATGATACAGTGGAACTATCGAAGGAGTTCGAGAGGGAATTCGATTTTGTCCTTATGACGCACTGTGTCTACTTCATGAGCAGCCCGGCAAAGGCGCTTGAAAGGGCAAGGGGATTCTTGTCCCGAGGTGGACACGTATTGGTTCACCATCAGTGTGAATCGGCCCTGAGTGAAATCTTCATGGCATTTTCGCGTCAAAACGGCTGGATCCCCGGGGTCGGACGTCAGGATCATGGAATGACGATTGAAACCATCTCGGAAAATTTGAAGAAAACGGGAATCAGACATTTCGTCGCGCAAAGGCCCGCCGTGGTCTTTGTCGATGAATTCTTTGCCAACAAAACGGATACCGAATCACGGGAAGTCGTGATAGCGATGCTGAAATTCTTCCTTGATGTCGATGTAACCAATTGGCCAAAAGAACGTCTGGAAGAGGCTACCGATTTCATCAAGGCGCGCAGCTCCCGCAATCCGGCATCGAACAGATATGAGTTCCCCCATCCCGAGGGATTTCTTGTGATCCCGCACCCGGAGAATGGATTTATTCCCTCTGACATGCAGCTTGTTGAATGATCCAAATAGACATCGAAGAGGCGGAATTCATAAAGCTGCTGACTAGAACCGAACAGCTTTATGAGCATGCACAGGAAATCTCATCGGCTGCCCACAAGAAAAACACATTCAGTGTGGCCATCTTCGGCAGCGCCAGATTACAAAAATCCTCCGAATTCGATTTCATCGCCGAACTGGCCGAGGCGATTGTAAAAGCAACTCATGCGGATATCGTGACGGGCGGGGGACCAGGGCTCATGGAGGCTGCCAACATCGGCGTTATGCACGCGCTCGGTAACCAATGGGATGCCCTTATCAAGGATAAAAAACCTCGAAGTTATGGGCTGCGCGTGGACTTACCCTTCGAGAAAGAAGGAAATCCTTATTTGCACGTGGATAAGTTTCACAAGCTTTTCACGACCCGCTTGCAATCATTCGTCAGCCTTATTCAAGGGGCTTATATCAGTGCGGGCGGTATTGGCACCTTGCTGGAATTGAGTCTTCTCTGGCAGCTGAAGCAGGCAGAGCATCTGCCTGCCGACTTTCCTCTGGTTGTATCGCCGGTTTGGCAACCTGTTATCGATTCATTCCTCAATATAACGCTATACCAAAGGAAGAAAACGACACCACTGATCGATGGTACCGATATAGATCTGCTCCATTTTTCCGATGATATAGAAGAAATCGTCGATATTTTCTTACAGGCAAAGGATACGTGGGGAAATTAACAAGGAGAAAAACGACATGCTCGATGCCAGAATCCATACGTAGGTTAGGTTTATTTCCCGCTTATCTTCGCAAATGAGTCAGGTTTTACGAAACACCGATTTTGCTCTGCTTAGGACCGAACATGCTCATCGAATCAAAGCGAAGCTTCGCCAGGATTTTCATGAAAAGCCTTGATTTTCGACGCAAGGGCTTCCATATCCCGGAGCCCATAGACCATTTTTCGAAGAACCCCATCTTTTTTGCGAACCTATTGCTTGCCTGGTTTGCGCTGTGCACCACGGGCCATGCCATGGAGACCGGGTCCGGACCATTGGCCGAATACGTAGCCAGGCCCGATGCCAGTTATGGCTGGTCGAAACGGCAGGAGGGTCGCATCGAGGTTACGAACTATACGGAATTGACGCTTACCTCCCAGACATGGCGAGGGATCGTCTGGAAGCATCGGCTGTTTATCATCCGGCCATCGACCCTGCGGCCCGATATCGGGCACGGGTTGTTATTCATCGCCGGGGGTCGCTGGGAGGATAACGCAGAACAAAACGACCTGCCCCGTAAGGTGCATTGGCTGGCGGGGGTCGCCGAGCAGCTGCGTAGCCACCTGGTCGTCCTGTTCAATGTACCCAGACAGCCGATGTTCGGCGATCGATACGAAGATGAGATCGTCTCGCTGACGTTTCATGAGTACCTGGAGACGGGTGATGCCGAGTGGCCGTTGCTGTTGCCCATGGTGAAAAGTGCCGTGCGGGCCATGGATGCCGCCGGGCAGTATGCCCACGAGGCCTGGCATTCGACCATCGACACATATACCGCAACCGGAGTATCGAAACGTGGCTGGACCACCTGGCTCCTGGGCGCCGTCGATCCACGGGTTACGGCCATTGCGCCCATGGCCATCGATGTGCTGAACATGCCCCGGCAAATGGACCATCAGCGCCGCGCCTGGGGAGATGTCTCCTACAAGATCGGCGACTATACGGAACGCGGCCTGGTGGATCGTATAAAAACCCCGAAAGGCAAGGCGCTCCTGTCCATCGTGGACCCTTATCACTATCGGCACCTGTCGAAGCGGCCGAAGTTGATCGTGATCGGCACCAATGACCATTACTGGCCACTGGATGCGCTCAATCTGTACTGGGACGATTTGGCCGGCGACAAGTACATCCTATATGTGCCGAATAACCAACACGACCTGGAAGATTCATCGCGCCTCATCGGTTCGCTGGGTGCCTTGCATCGGCATGCGGCTACGGGTCGGCCCCTACCGAAACTTTCCTGGGAATTCACGATGGGTGACGGTGGGCTGTCATTACGGATGAATAGCGACCTGCCGACGCACGAGGTGCGTGTCTGGGTTGCCACTTCCCCGGGCCGCGACTTTCGAAAGGCCCGTTGGGATTCGTTCCCTGCGCGTCGCCACGGCGGACGAAGCGTGTACGAACTGACCGTGCCATCGACCGGCTTCGCGGCGATGTTCGGCGAGGCCGAGTACCATGGCGACTCGCTACCTTATTACCTATCGACCAATGTGCGCGTCGTGGGTAGCAAACCGGTTGGCAACGAAACACCCTGAACAAGAGGGTAAAGAGGTCCGTTCCTCGATTTGCTTGGGAGCAAGCGAGAAGGGTTTTTCTCGATTACGCCGCTTCCCGAAACTTGATCCATTCGTAAGGATTTCGGGTACTCGAACCTTTTGAGTAGAGCCCAACCCGGAAAATCCGGAACCAAAAAGGTTGGTGGAATATCGGTTTTTGATATTCTCGAATTTTTGATCGTTTTGTTCAGGATTTTCCGGGAAAGTGACTATTAAAAAGCACATGCAGCGGGAAGTAGTCGAGGTAATCTTGCCCGATAATGGAAGGTAAGCCATTTGCCAAAACGTAAAGAGAGCGTAATGCCGACACCGCTACAAAAACTACTCGACGCCTACCGCGACCGATCCCAAACCGAGCGCGAAAAAGGAACCTACTTCGAAGAGTTGATCCGCGCCTATTTCCGGCTTGAGCCCACCTATGCCGATCTCTATGGTGAAAAAGTATGGCTTTACCGTGACTGGGCAACGCAACAAGGCAGGGATGCGCGGGACGTCGGCATCGATCTGGTCGCCAAGACCGATACCGGCGACTACCACGCCATTCAATGCAAGTTCCACGCGGCGGACTACAAAATAAAAAAAAGCGACATCGACAGCTTCTTTACCGCGTCGGGCCAAGCCCCATTCAGCCATCGCATCATCGTCAGCACATCCATCGACTGGAGCGAACACGCCGATGATGCCTTACGGGATCAAAACCCACCCGTCACGAAGATCGATTTACAGGCCCTGGAGGAAAGCCGGATCGATTGGAGCCGATACAAGCCCGATACGCCCACCGTACTACTGAAGCCTCGAAAGGAACTACGCCCCCACCAAAAAGATGCCCTGACGAACGTTATAAGCGGCCTACGGAAGGCCGACCGGGGCAAGCTGAATATGGCCTGTGGAACGGGTAAAACCTTCACCTCTCTGAAGATCGCCGAAGAGTTGGCGGGAGCGGGCAAGCGGGTGTTGTTTCTGGTCCCGAGCCTTGCGTTGCTCTCGCAAATCCTGACCGAGTGGACACAGGAAAGCGAAACCCTGTTACACAGCTTTGCCGTGTGTTCCGATAGGGAAGTGGGCAAAAAGCGCAAAAAAGACGACGACAAGGTAGAAACCTTCGCCCATGAACTACGCTACCCGGCCACCACCGACGCCCGGCGCCTGGCCCAAGAGATGGAAAAACGCCACGACGCCGATCACATGAGCGTGGTTTTCAGTACCTACCATTCCATTGCCGTTATCCACGAGGCCCAGCGCTACCACGATCTCGCGCCCTTCGATCTGATCATCTGCGACGAGGCCCACCGCACCAGCGGCGCGACCTACACCGATGAAGACGACAGCAATTTCGTCAAGATCCACGATGCCCAATACATCGGCGGCAAAAAACGCCTGTACATGACCGCCACGCTTACTGAGCCTCGTTTGTTAGCTGTGGATTATTTTTTACTCGCAATTGGATTTAGAAATGCGTAAGGGACTACTTCTTGGTGCAGGCTTCTCATTCGATTTCGGAATGCCTTTAGTATCTGAATTGACGGAAGATTTCTTGGGAATCTTCAATAAGAGGAATGCTAGCCAGTTGGCCGATATCATGGCTAAGAATGATCCGTTTGGCGATGGTCGTCCAATTAACCGAAAGGCCATTCACGATGGAATGGACCTTCTCCTGAAATTCAAAGCAGAGGGAAAGGAAAACTACGAGGAGTTTCTCTCACAATTGCAAGACTTGGGGGACGCATCCGGCAGTACTCAGAGCGACCGAGACTCATACCATTACCTATTCTCCGTGTTCTATGATCTAGTCCATCTCATTTTGATGAGATATCAGCTTTTCTCCTATGAGGAAATGTACGGTCAGAATGTCGAGAACTTCTCACAGCTTGAAAATCTTCTGAATTCAGAAGGGGAAACTTGGGTCTTTACCTTGAATCATGATCTGTACTTCGAGTGTCTGGCCATAGATCTTGGTATACCAATCAGCTACGGGGATTCTGGCGAGATGGCGTTTCCCCACACTAATGTCGCTCCATCAAACTTTGTTCGCCTGACCTGCTGCTCGCGCGAAGGATTCACAGTGCAGAATCCCGGATGGATCAAAAACGGAAAGGGAGTCAACCTTGTCCGCCTACATGGTGGATTGTGTGAGTTGGAGTACCAAGACCGAATGAGGATATGTAACCCACGCTTGGAGCATCTGAGCTCTGCTGCACTCATTGCCGAGATAGAGAAGATCGAGAGCATGGGCTACTACGTAAATGGCAAACGCGTGCCATCAGGAAGAGACCGAGTCGTCACTGGTCCAGATGGAACGTTAGACATAATTCGGCGTTCAATGCTGACTGGTGGCCGCAAATATAGTAAGACGGCCAACCCGAAGAAGGGTGAAGAGAAACTGGCTCTCTTTACCGAAGTGCTTTCTGCGATGGACGAGTTGACTGTGATCGGATACGGTTTTGGTGACAAACATATCAACTACCGTGTATCCAACGCGATGGTCAAAAACGACCAAATGAAGATAAACGTTGTTTCCCCCAAAGGTCCTCATTGTCCAGAGTTGCTTGAGCAATTCGACTACGGTGATCGGATTCATCGTGTTGTGTGTGGAGCACCTGATTGGATGTCTTATGTCAAGGATCAGCAATGGGATTTAACCCAGGGAGAGCGGCTTCAAGCAAATAAGTCCTTCCGTACGAATGTACGTAGGCAGGTATTAGCTGGATTATCGCGCTAACCCCCAAGGTAATATGAAACCGTCGAACCCTACCCCGCCAAACTCGAAAGCACCGCCACCGAACCCGCCCACTACCGGGTGGAAAAGATGAAATACGCCAAAAAGAAAGAAAACGGCAAAAACGTCAACGACAAAACCACGATCCTCTACAACCACCGCATCACCGTAAAAGACATCCCGCCCGAAGCCTACCGCTACATCGTCAGCGGAAAACCCGCCATCGATTGGGTAGTCGAGCGCTAATGCGTCAAGATCGACAAGGCCAGTGGCATTGTAAATGATGCCAACGATTGGGCAATCGAGACCATGAACAACCCCAAATATCCCCTGGAGCTATTGCTGCGGGTGATCACCGTCAGCCTCGAAACCGGGAAGATCGTCGATGGATTGCCGGGGTTGGAGATATGAACCCAAATGCACCTACGGGGCAAAAGAATCGCTCTGGAGAGCGGGCGGATGGCCCGAGGCCGATTTATGTGGTAGGGAATTTGCCGCTTTTGGGTATCGTCGACATGCGGGTGCCCTTGGGCGATGGCTACAGGAAAGCTCCGCGCAATATCTATCCCCGGGCGTCGGATTCCGCCGATTTGGTCATGTATTGACTGAAGCGCGCCCATGGGTTGGTAAGATATGCGAAACTACAAATATGGTGAAGTATCCCCGCCGCTGGATGCTTTAGATTGATAAACGAACCCCGAAACAAGCAAAACCCCATCTTCCATCCCGATGCCGAACATCAATCCGAAAATCCTCATTTGGGCACGGGAAACCGCTGGATTCAGTGTCGAACAGGCGGCAAGGAAGCTCCAATTCAAAGACACGAAAACAACCACCGCCACACAAAAACTATCCGCTTACGAAAACGGTAAGCAGCCCCCCTCTCGCACCTTGCTCGTTCGAATGGCGAAGCAGTACCGGCGCCCCTTACTGGCTTTCTACCTGCCTTCGTCCCCGAGAAAGGCCGACAGAGGGGAAGACTATCGAACGCTATCCATGGATATCGATCCGGCCGAGGAGGCGATCATCGATGCATTGGTGAGAAGCATCGAGGCCCGGCAAAGCATCTTGAAGGAAGCCTTGCTTTCCGAGGGAGACGCACAAATCATGTCATTCATCGGCTCTTATTCCATGGATAAGGGCGTAGCCGGTCTTGTCAGGGAAATCTTCGGCACAGCGAGTTTACATCTTGATGACTATAGGGCCGCTACCACACAAAATGATGCGCTCAAGTACCTGCGCGCGCGTATGGAAGGGTTGGGGATTTTTACCCTGCTTGCGGGGAACCTGGGCACTCATCACACAAAACTGTCCCCAAGTATTTTCCGCGGATTCGCGCTATCCGATGAAATAGCCCCGTTTATCGTTATCAATGACCAGGACGCCAAAACGGCTCAGTGCTTCACCCTATTGCATGAGGTTGCGCATCTATGGCTTGGCGTGACGGGGATAAGCGGTGGAACGGGAGAACGGAGGATCGAGCGATTCTGTAACGATGTGGCATCCGAAATACTCTTGCCGGATTCGGATATGCAGCGCGATCTCCGGGTTCCGGGTACGTCCGATAACCAACGTTTAATGGGTCTGATAGATGAGTTTGCCCGTCAGAAAAAAGTTAGCTCCGGAATGGTCGCTTATCGATTACTCCGGCGCGGGGCCATTGAGCAGTCGAGGTTCGAAACGCTAACAGAAATGTTTCATAAGCGATGGGAGGATAGCCGGAGCCGAGAACAAAAACAAAAAAAAGATGGAGGGCCGGACTATTACGTGGTTCAAAGGTCTCGGCTCGGGAATGCTCTGTTGAATACAGCGCAAAGAATGCTGGCATCAAAAGAGTTATCCACGACACAGGTTGGGACTGTCCTGGGTGTTAGGGCGCTGAAGGTCGGAAATCTCTTCTCTGGGGACGGGCAGGCTGCCTGAATGACCAACGTTGCTGTACCTACTCGACGCCAATACCCTCATCGACGCCAAGCGGGACTATTATCCGTTTCGGCGTATTCCCGAATTCTGGGAATGGTTGGAACACCAAGGGACCGTCGAAAACATCAAGATCCCCACTGAGATATACGAAGAGTTCGAGGATGCCAAACGCAAGGATGGAAGCCGGGATGAACTGGCGGAATGGGCGGCCCATTCCGACGTAAGGGCGGCATTGTTGTTTCGCGAGGAGGCCGACCCGGAACTCGTGGCGGCAGTAACAATCGAAGGTTACGGCGAAGATCTTTCCGATATGGAAATCGAAACTATCGGCCGAGATCCTTTTCTTATTTCCTATGCATTGGCGGACAAAAAGAACCGTACCATCGTTACCACGGAAGTTTCCAGACCAGGCAAAAAGCGGGCTAATAGAAAGATTCCGGATGTTTGTCGCGATCTGGAAATTCGTTATATCAACAACTTCCAACTCTTGAATGAATTGGACTTCCGAACATCATGGAAGTAAAGCCAAAGAGTGATTTATACAACGCCCTATCGAACTGAACCACCAACGGACCGCTTACCTCAGCGAGGCCATCATCAAGCAGGACCTCTTCTACTACTGCTACGGTCTCCTGCATTCCCCCCACTACCGCGCCCGCTATGCCGCAAACTTAAGCAAGCAACTCCCCCGCATCCCCCGCCGTCAAGGGTATTGATGGGTTCCGGGCATTCAGCCGGGCCGGGCGGGAACTCGCCCATCTGCACCTCGATTACGAGACCGTGGACATGTACCCCGCCACCGTCGAGAGCACCGCCACCCTGCCCGCCCATTACCGGGTGGAAAAGATGAAATACGCCAAAAGAAAGCAAAACGGCAAAAACATCAACGACCCCACCACGATCCTCTACAACCACCGCATCACCGTAAAAGACATCCCTTTGGACGCCTACCGCTACGTGGTAAGTGGTAAACCCGCCATTGATTGGGTCATGGAGCGCCAGTGCGTCAAGACCGATAAGGCGAGTGGCATCAAAAACGACGCCAACGACTGGGCTTGTGACACCATGAACAACCCCAAATATCCCCTGGAGCTACTATTGCGGGTTATCACGGTCAGCCTGAGAACCATGGAGATCGTCGATAATCTTCCCAATCTGGAATAGCCGGAACCAAGAGGCGCTTGTGATGCGCGATGCATCATAGAGGGAAAGGCTTAAACCAGCTAACCAAGATATTGTCCGAAACAACAGGAGGGGATCTGCGTTTATATAGCAACCACGGATGTTATGCTTTGCGCGATGGTAAGTATTATCTGCGAGATTACAAAGATACCATTAACGGTACACTGATATGCTGGTCCTTACCCATAAAAGAATGAGCATTCAATCATGGCGGTACAAAAAGTGTTGAACATTGCCAAAGACTTTAGTCGCTACCCTGCTGGTAGGGTGGTAACGGATGGCCCATATAGCGGCCAGGGGTTTCGTGAGGGATTTCTTGTGCCTGCAATGGAAGCGGGTGAAAAATTTACCATTGATCTCGACGGAACGCGCGGATACGGCTCATCCTTTCTTGAGGAGGCATTCGGTGGTTTGGTTCGTGCTGGCTACTCCTCGAAAACAATACTCTCGTTGCTCACATTCCAAACCAACGACGAAAGCCTGATAATCGAGATTAGGGAATACATCAAAGATGCCTGATCTGAATTTGGTGAATTTGGGAACCTGGATAGTCATTGTCGTTGGTTGGATTGTGGTCAACCAACAAAACAACGCTCGCGAAACCCGTAAAGAGCTACGCGCGCGGATAGATTTGGTTCAGACCTGGACTTTTGAGTTAGTGGATTTGGCGACTGGTTATCATACGGGTGAATCGGGAATTGCCGATAAATACAGTAATAGATACCAAGAGCGCGTCATAAAATCGCGCCTCGATAGGGTTACAAGGACCATTTCATCTTTAGGAAAATCCACGCTGGGAAAGTCACCATATAACTCCCCGCATGAGGCTTACCATTTCCGTCAAGCTGTTACTCTTCATAACTTCGATACATCAGAATACAAAGCGCAACCACCAGATAGTGAATTACTTGACGATATCGCAATGACAGCACAATCGTTGATCTTTTCCCTTGAAGAGGCTTACTCGAAGAGATACCACCCGGCTTGGTTGCGAAGGTTACGACTCCGATGGCGGTTGTTCAGTTAAATAATAAATCTCTTCTATTACATCTACGGCCTCCTGCATTCCCCCGACTACCGCGCCCGCTATGCCGCAAACTTAAGCAAGCAACTCCCCCGCATCCCCGCCGTCAAGCGCTTTGCCGATTTCCGGGCCTTCACCCGGGCCGGGCGGGAACTCGCCCACCTGCATCTCGATTACGAGACCGTGGACATGTACCCCGCCACCGTCGAGAGCAGCGCCACCGAACCCGACCACTATCGCGTCGAAAAGATGCGCTACGCCAAAATCAAACAAAACGGCAGGACCGTCAAGGACCCCACCACCATCCATTACAACCACCGCATCACCGTAAGCGACATCCCCTTGGAAGCCTACCGCTAACGGCAAATCCGCTATCGATTGGGTAGTCGAGCGCCAATGCGTCAAAACCGACAAGGCCAGTGGCATTGTAAATGATGCCAACGATTGGGCAATCGAGACCATGAACAATCCCAAATACCCCCTGGAGTTATTGCTCCGGGTAATTACGGTTAGCCTGGAAACCATGGGGATTGTGGATGGGTTGCCGGGGTTGGAGATAGTGAAAAATTAAAAACCGAAGGATAAAAAAGCGGCACAAACACCATTCGGTGTTTCCCGTGTTCGCTTTATAGCGGGCCGTGCGGGCAACCTTCGGGTTGGCCGGTTTTCTCTTTTTGCCCGGTATTCCTACCCCGTACAGTCCGCTCCCTTTCGTGTAGGAACGATGGCGGCGGGATTTATCATTTCATAACCGAAAAGAGAATCCCACCATGACCGATCCAAAATCCTTGGATGGTGTTTTGGGACGCCCTCCCGATCCCGAAGATACCGATTCGAGCATTCACTCGACTATCCTGGCCACCCGCCAACAAGTACAGGCATTGAACCGTTCGCTCATGATGATCGGCGATTCATTGACGGTTGCGAGCCGATCCCTTTACCAACAAAGCCACGCCCTTTCCCATAAAGTAAACCAATCCCTCGAAATCGCACGCGGGGAGATGCGTAGATTATTCGAACGCTGGGAATGGAATATGAAGACTATTTCGAAACGAACGGCATGGATAGGGCAAGGGAGATCGCGGACAGAAAAAGACGCGATAGCGAATCCGAGCAATTCATGAGAGAGGCAAGGGAGGAGCGAAGGCAAAGAAGGGCGCGAAAGGGAAGGAAGGAAAGCTGATCAATGTCCCCCGAATATCCCCGGATCATGATCGAAATCATGAGCGATCTTCGACGATTCCAAGGAAATTCCCCAGCCTAGCGCGCGCAGTGGGGGGGACTAATTGGGGGACCTATTAAAACAAGCAATATATACCTTGTTGATTTATAAGGATATTGTTTCACAATATTGGCGGAGAGAGAGGGATTCGAACCCTCGATGGGGTAACCCATACTCCCTTAGCAGGGGAGCGCCTTCAGCCGCTCGGCCATCTCTCCCATTCAAGTGATTCTCCTATCCATGGCGTGATTTTCGGTTCAGGGTAAAAACACATTAGCGCTTCGTGCCAAGACCGAAGCGGGGTAGGTCTTGGTGTACGCACCGGTTCCCTCTGGATTTTTGTCTTTCCGATACCTAAACACCATTGTCAATTCCCGACATCGCTCGCTGGAAAGAATCGGAGGCGCGATTCTACTATGAAAATCTACAATTGGAAATCGAGGAAATCCAAAAGGCGGAAGCGTACTGAACCTATCTATGGAAAGAGCGCCTGCATTCGCGTCAAGCATATCTTTTTCCCCCCGCAAGGTTAGCTGTATTGGTCAGATATCTTCGGACGAAGATTCCTGCTGCTGAGTCTTTTCCAACTGTACGCGTTTATATATTTCTTCTCTGTGTACCGCGACTTCTTTGGGGGCATTAACGCCGATTCGCACCTGATTACCTTTTACGCCAAGTACCGTTACTGTAACATCGTCACCGATCATCAACGATTCACCGACTCTCCTGGTAAGAATAAGCATGGCCTTCCTCCGTCACCATTCATTGTGTTGCCAGCCATTGAGCCCCTGAAGGAACCCGCGCAACTCCTCATTTTACATATACCCTACAAAACCCGTGAAAACCCGTGGTTCGTAGGAATTCGGTCAGCCTTTGTCGTTTTTTTCCTGCTCGAGCCCAAAGGCCTCGTGTAAAACCCGAACACCCAATTCCAGGTATTTTTCTTCTACTACAACCGAGATCTTGATTTCCGATGTGGAAATCATCCGTATGTTGATTCCCTCTTTTGCCAACGTTCCGAACATGCGGCTCGCTATGCCCGCATGGGAGCGCATACCAATGCCAACCAGAGAGATCTTAGCAATACGCTCATCTCCCGTCACTTCTCGTGCCTGTAAGTCTTCAGCAGTGCGCCTCATAATACCGAGTGCAGATTGGTAATCGTTGCGATTTACGGTAAACGTGAAGTCCGTACTTCCATCTTGACTTACATTCTGCACGATCATATCTACTTCGATATTCGCGTTAGCAATCGGTCCCAGAATAGCGTGTGCGATTCCCGGACGATCAGGTACTCCGAGGATGGTTAGTTTCGATTCGTCGCCGCTAAATGCAATGCCGGAGATTAGGGGTTGCTCCACGATTCGATCCTCTCTGGTAATCAATGTGCCCTCGCCTTCCTCGAAGGAAGAGAGCACCCGCAATGGGACATTGTATTTTCTAGCGAATTCGACGGCCCGGATGTGAAGCACCTTGGTGCCGAGACTGGCAAGCTCGAGCATCTCCTCGAAAGCCAGTGCCTCGAGTCGCCGCGCCTGGGGCACGACGCGGGGATCGGAAGTATATACGCCATCCACATCGGTATATATCTGACATTCGTCGGCGTGTAATGCGGCAGCCACGGCGACCGCAGTGGTGTCCGAACCACCACGACCCAGGGTGGTGATGTTTCCGTGTTGATCGGTGCCCTGAAATCCGGCGATGACTACTATATAGCCCTGTTCCAGATCGTGGCGTACCCGCCGATGCTCCACCTCCATGATCCGAGCCTTATTGTGCACGCTATTCGTCCGAATGTGCACCTGTCCACCCGTATAGGAACGCGCCGGGCAACCGACGCCAGAAAGCACCATACTGAGCAGGGCGATGGTGATCTGCTCCCCGGTAGCCAGCAATACATCCAATTCCCGTGGATTGGGATGAGAGGTGATGTCATGGGCCAATTTAGTCAGGCGATTGGTTTCGCCGCTCATTGCTGAAACCACTACGATGACATCATTGCCCGCCTGACGGGTGGCGGAAACGCGTTCCGCGACATGACGAATACGTTCTACGGACCCAACGGAGGTCCCGCCATATTTTTGAACGATTAGGGCCATTTCAGTAGTCCCTTACCTGGTGAGTCTTGAATGAAACGCTTCGAAAGGCCTGATTGCAGGTGTGCCGAACCAGCGACAGGAGAATAAAACCGAACATGATTTCTCGAATCACTCGTCTCCAATAGCCACAATCGTTCGTCCGGTGACCCGCGCCTCCATATAATCATCGAAGACATCGGGCAGGTCATCCAGGGAAATCGTCCGGGTCACGATATCTCCGAGGTGACGAGGCTTCAGGTCCGAGGCAAGCCGCTGCCATACCCGATCCCGCTCTTCTTTACGGATATCCACGGAATTGATGCCGAGCAAATTGATACCACGCAGGATGAATGGCATCACCGATGTCGTGAGTCGAATACCCTGGGCAAGACCAACAGCGGCTATGTTTCCCCAAGGACGAGTGGTTCGTGTCAGCCACGCCAGGGTTTCGCCGCCAAGGTTGTCCACCGCACCGCCCCAAAGCCCCTTTTCGAGGGGTTGTTTTCCCGTTTCGATCTCACTACGGGACAAGATATTCGATGCGCCTATTTTCCGCAGGAAATCCTCGGCGTCCTTTTTCCCGGTGAGCGCCGTGACGTCGAAGTCCAGAGAACTCAGTATGTCGATGGCAATGCTGCCAACGCCGCCCGTGGCCCCGGTAATCAAGACGGGTCCAAGGTCGGGATGTTGATCGTTTTTTTGCATTCGATCGACGGCGATGCCCGCCGTGAATCCCGCCGTGCCAAGGGCCATGGCCTCCCAGGGGGTAAGGCCTTTGGGCAATGGCACGATGCTTTCGGCTCGTAACCGCGTATATTCGGAGAACCCCCCATCATAATCTTCACTGAGGCGACTACCGGCCACCAATACCGCGTCTCCCGTCCCAAAACGCGGATCCGATGAGGAATCCACATACCCCGCTACATCGATCCCCCCTACCAGGGGAAAGCACCGGGCGATTTTCCCCTTTCCCGTAGCTGCCAGGGCATCTTTGTAATTGACGCCGGAATAGACCGTCTTGATGAGCACTTCACCGGGGTTGAGATGGTCTTCCGTGATGGTTTCCAAATGGCCAGCAATATTTCCTTCCTGATTGTGGATTCGAAAGGCGCGGAACTTGCGCATGGTGCGGTTACTCCTTAGGCTTTGCCCAATTCCCGAACTCTATCCAATTCCTGTCCGATGTCGTCTATAGGCATTGGGGTCGGGAAGGCTCCAACGAAGGTCCCTTCGTCTTCACCCAAGACAGTACGCAGTAGTGCCCCATCCCGATTCATATCGATGACCCGCAGCGGTATATTGTGGTCGCGGCACAAAACGATAGCCGTGGCGTCCATTACCGCCAGTTTCCTGAGCAGGACCTCGTCGTAGTTGAGATATTGGTAACGTGTGGCGTCGGGGTGCTTCTTGGGATCGGCGGAAAATACGCCATCGACCTTGGTGGCCTTTATCAATAGTTCGGCATTGATTTCGATTGCTCGCAGGCTTGCCGCGGAATCCGTGGTAAAAAAAGGATTACCGGTGCCGGCGGCAAAGATCACGACACGTCCCTGTTCCATGTGCCGGATAGCACGCCGACGAATATAATCCTCACAAACCTCTCGGATCCGAATCGCCGACATCACGCGCACGGATACCTCTTTTGCCTCCAATACGTCCTGCATGGCCAGGGCATTGATGACCGTGGCCAACATGCCCATGTAGTCGGCAGTAGCGCGGTCCACGCCTTTCGTGGCAAGTTGCGTGCCGCGAAAGAAGTTTCCCGCCCCGATAACCAGCGCCACCTGCACCTTTTCCTCCACCAGTTGACGCACCTGCTTCGAGAGTAAATCGAGGGATTTATGGTCAATACCGCGAGCGTCACTACAGGAGACATTGCCCAGCAAGGCTTCTCCACTTATTTTTACCAGTACGCGATGATATTTTTTCATGGTTCCGGAAAGAAGCCATACCCGATTAGACGGGTTCTCCACATCGGTGATGATTCTGATACGGTTTTTTCCAATCTACGCCTTAGTTCCCAACCCTTACCCCTGATCCTTTCGTACCTGCGCCATCACTTCGTCGGCAAAGTTTTCGCTCTTTTTTTCAAGACCTTCGCCAACCTCGAAGCGTGTAAAATCGACAATGGAGGCCCCTGATTCGGCAAGGTACTTTTGCACGGAAATATCGGGGTTCTTTACGAACGGTTGTCCAAGGAGCGTCACTTCGGCGACGAATTTCCTCATTCGCCCGGTAACCATTTTCTCTACGATTTCAGGGGGTTTTCCGCTGCCAGCTGCCTGTGCCCGAAAGATGTCCCGCTCTTTGTCCATGGTCTCGATGGGGATCTCCTTCTCGCTGACACAAAGCGGACGATTGGCGGCGATGTGCATGGCGATCTCCTTGGCGAGATCGCCATCTCCGCCTCCCGAAAGTTCCACCAGTACCCCGATGCGACCACCGTGATGCAGATAAGCACCCACGATCCCATCCTGGGTTTCCATTTTGTCGAAGCGGCGCGCGGTAAGGTTTTCCCCGATACGCGCTATCAGTTCCTTGAGTTGTTCCTCGATGGTCATTCCATCGCCCTTTTTCGCGGGAACCTCGAGCACGTCCTCCAGGGTATGGCATCCTTCTTCGAATGCCCGTTTCGCCACATGGGCCGCAAATTGTCGGAAATCTTCTCCCTTGGCCACGAAGTCCGTTTCACAGTTGATCTCCACCATGACACCCTTCCGGGAATCAGGTGCCAGAGACATGGCGATAATCCCCTCTGCCGCTATACGTCCCGCGCGTTTATCGGCTTTTGCCTGACCGGATTTACGCATGGATTCAATGGCCGCTTCCAAATCTCCACTCGTCTCCATCAATGCCTTCTTGCATTCCATCATGCCGGCTCCGGTGCGTTCCCGCAATTCTTTCACTAATGCCGCCGAAATCCCCATAATTTATCTTCCTCGGGTTACTTCTAATAAGTTGGGTTGTTCTAAATCGAGTCGTCGCTTGAATTTCAAAATCTCGGGACATGAATCCGAACGCGCAGCGTTCGGATATGTCATTTATCAGCGCTTCGCGCCAGAACTAAAACGGGACCGGATCTCCCAGAATTTTTGTTTTTCCGATACGTCGAGACCGGCAAGGCCGGACATCGAGCCGATGGGTTGCATCTTCGGGATCGTGGGGGCACGAGAAGGATATCGGAATCGACACCGACGCCGGAAAACATGCCTCGATGTTGCAACAGGGCCTTGTACCGGGAAAAGCATCAATGGTGAAGGTGCTTTCGAGCCATCCCGCACCGTTATTTCTCGGAATCCAACGCCTTGCCGTCATCGACATCCTGCGATTCCGATTCCGATTCCGATTCCGATGAGGGGATCGATTGCACTTTGTCATCGGATGCACCCGATGCAGCATTTTTGGCGTTTTCGTTCCCGTCTTGCCCGGCAGCGTCACCTTCGAGCTTGTCCTGGACAAGGCTGTCTGGCTTACCCTCCTCCCGATCGTTACTGGTCTTTTCCCCGACAGAGCCATCCTTACCCTGTCCATTGCCTTCTTTTTCGGCAGGTGGTGCCGCCGCCGCGCTTCGACGCCCGTCGATAATGGCATCCGCGGCACCGGACAAGTAAAGCTGTATCGCCTGGGTCGCATCATCGTTTCCGGAAATAATGTAATCGACACCATCGGGGCTGTGGTTCGTATCTACCACCGCGACGACCGGAATCCCGAGTTTAACGGCTTCACGCACGGCGATCTTTTCGTAGCCGACATCGATGACGAATAACACATCGGGGAGCCCGTTCATATCCTTGATCCCCCCCAGGCTACGTTCCAGCTTCGCTCGCTCGCGTTCCAGGGACAGCAGCTCCTTCTTGCTCATTCGCGCCGAAGTGCCGTCCTCCATGATGGCTTCCAGTTTTTTCAGACGACCGATGGACTCCCTGACGGTCTTGAAGTTGGTGAGCATGCCGCCCAACCAGCGCCGATCCACATACGGCATGCCACAGCGTTTCGCCTCGTCTTTTATCGTACTTTGGGCGGCGCGTTTGGTACCCACGAACAGGATCGTGCCGCGATTCGCCGCCATGCGACCGATGAAATTCATCGCGTCGATATAGAGGGGAAGGGTCTTCTCGAGGTTGATGATATGGATCTTATTGCGTTCTCCAAAGATGTACGGAGCCATCTTCGGATTCCAGTAGCGGGTTTGGTGGCCGAAATGTACACCGGCCTCCAACATGTCGCGCATCGTGACTTGTGCCATTTTTACTCCAAATTCGGGTTATGCCTCCATACGCCCCATGTGTCGACCCTGGACTGTATGCCTTGCTTGCAGTGTACGTTCCATTGGAAGGTACATCCTGGATTGCCAAACGATCCAAGGCACCCGAACACATGTGACGACGTATGTGTGACGTTAATCGTAAAATCGGTACGGAACGAGGTTTTGTCTTCGACAAGAACCAGAGTGTTCAGGAGCGCTTTTTATACCACAGACCGTGCACGAACGAATAGTGTGCAAGTCTCTTTCAGTATGAAATGATACCGTAGGGCGCACGTAATTCTAACGTGAAACGGTACCGAAATCAGGCTCTGCCCTGTCGACCCGAAGTGTGTTGGCCAAAAGTGCCGTTCGCGAAGCTTTACCCGGAATCGATGAAACGTGATTTGGTAGTAGAGAAATCGGAATCACCGCCCACGTACCCCCGGAATATGCAACTTGAGACACCGCTCTCGACGGCGGTGTCTCGATCTATGGGAGAGAAGGTTTCGGGAAGGTTTGTCTTTACCGATACCGAGCCTTGAAATGCCGGTTTGGTCACCCTATATACGGCTTACGCTCATGAATTTTACGTTTACCGAACCTGTTAAATGGAGGTGAAACATGCGTATTCGATACTCTAATCCATTGGACTCCCTGTTGAATCTTCAGCGGGAGTTGGATGGTTCCCTATTCAGCGATTGGTTTGGTCTGACAACGAGTAGCCGGGGGGCATTTCCGCCGCTCAACGTATTCAGGGAGAACGATGGTTTTTTGGTGACCACGGAGTTACCCGGCGCGAAGAAGGAGGATTTGACCATCGAAGTACATCGCAATCAACTGCGCATCGCCGGCAAGCGGGAGATCGTCTACAAGGAGGGGGCCAGTCTCCACCGCGCCGAACGGAAATCCAAGACATTCGATCGAACCATTACGATACCGTCGGATTTGGACCCTCACAATGTGAGCGCCGAATACAGGAACGGGATTCTGAAGATACATCTGTCCCGCGCGGAACACGAAAAACCGAGGACCGTGAAGGTGGCTTGAGGTTTGTGTAATCGCTATTTGTCATGAAACCACGCGACTCGAAATAGAGGTGATTATCATGTCCGAAGAAAAAATCCTGTCGGAAGAAAGGAAATTGGCGGCCCACGAGAAGAAGCCGCAGGGAGGGAATGGCGAGCGGATAACGCCCGGACGCTTTTATGTCCCGGATACCGATATCCATGAGGACGGCGATCAGTTGGTGCTCACGATGGACCTGCCCGGTGTCGAGAAAGGCGATCTGGAGATCAACCTGGAAAAGAGCATCCTGTCCATCGAAGGCCGAGTGACCCTGGCCGATTACGATGGTCTCGATCCCGTCTATACCGAATACAACGTGGGACATTTCGCCCGCACGTTCCGGTTGTCCAGGGAGATCGATCAGGAAGGCATCACCGCCCGCATAGACGATGGCGTATTGACCCTGTATCTCAAGAAAAAGGAGGAATCGATTCCTCGCCGCATCGCGGTGTCGTGACTGGCGGGAGAGGTGGTGGTGGTCCCCAGGGGGAAGCCTCCACAGCCTGTTTCCGTTTTGCGCCCAAGGGGGCTTGGGAATCGGCGCAAGGAGGCTTTCCGTCCGTCCTCCGTGAAGAGGCCCCCAAGCTGGAGATCGGAAGGCAGCGCAACGAATGCGATGCGCCCGCCCGAGCCGCGGACGGGGCAGGATCCGGTTTACTCGTTGAATGGGAGGAGTTATCCCCCTCGGCAATGGGGAGGGGGTGGCGAAAACCCTCGTTGCCGCCCCCCCTTGCCGACGCGCCCGTTTCGGGCATCGGGCAACTCCGCCCGCGCAGGCCGATATATCCATGTCTCCCGGCCTTCGAAAGCCCATATCTCGATCAGCTTATCGGCATGGCGCTCGCCGATCTCGGCATCGCGGACGATTTGCCGGAGTTCCTTATCGAGGAATTCATGCGGAAATTCATCTCCGTGAGACCAGTCGATTTCTCCATGGATAGCAGAAAAAAAGAGCGCCAGGAATTCCGGAAAATAGTATTCCAGTGCCTCTTTCCACGGACTGTCGCCGTCATCCCGGGCGGACTCGTTTTTTGGTTCATGATGGCATCTATCCTGTCATCGAGATCCACGGAATGCCACGCGGATTTCCATCGGGGCCGGAGGTTGGACGTAACCTCATCAGTCGAGGCCGGATATATGTCTGCGCTACTTCCTTCCCTTCGTTCGACTTTTTCCTTGTATCACGGGACGGACCGTATCTTGTTGGTTTCCCGCTCGGCTTCATGATTGGATCAAGTTTTACAAGGCACCAACTCCGGCTTACCGAGCCTCAATCATGCTTCATCGGTTCGAGCACGAGCCTCGCTAGATATCGGTTCGAGCACAAGCTTCGCTGGTATGCTCGGCGGATTCCTGACGGTTTCGTTCCATATCTTCCAGGCGAGCCTCAGCGAGCCCCAGGCAAGCCCCCCTGGAAGGGGTTATCCCCCCGGCAAGGCCAGCAATCGTGTGATCCGACCGATCCCGGCGACATCCACGCCGATCTCCACGGCGCGAGGTAGCCCGCCAGACGATGTCCCGGGTGATATCCCGTGCGATGTCCCGGGCCCCGCCTTCGTCTCCGTCCATTGCAACGGCCACGCGGATAGCCACTGATCGTCGGCATCGAGATAACGAATATCCACGGTGTCGACACCGGTCAGCAGTACCGATGAACGCGGCGAGGAGTCCTCGGCCCGGTCGAGGACACTCCAAACCAGACGCAACAATCGTCCATCGTCCAATGCATAGGCGATGCGCCGCAGGGGCGTCCGATTTGCCCCCACCAGGGTCTGCCATCCAGTGCGCGTGAATTCCATGAGATGGAAATCATCCTTGGAGGCTTGCAACGCCGGGAGTGGTTCGCCATATTCGTCTCGTATGGGCCGATTCACTATTTGCGATACGTCCCGGTCGATAACGGCCATTGTCTTTTGCAAGGCGCCAAATCGCATGGATCGCGCCTGGATTCGTTGCTGGGTCTCCGTGGCCGTGCGTATCGCCCCGTAAGTGATGGTGGAAATCACGGCAAAGACGGCAAGGGCAATCAACAATTCGATGAGGGTCATCCCCGTGGGCTTTCGACAGACCTCTGGTTGCCGCTTTTTCATGTAGTCCTGGGTTCGAACCGTTCGATCCCGATCGGTCCCGATCCCGCTCGGCAAGACAGTCCTGGCGAAGCTTTGCCTCGAACCGACAAGGCATGATCGAGTCTTGGTAAGGCGGAATTGGCGCCTTGTAAAACTCGATCCAATTGGTGAAGCCGAGCGGGGAAATGAACAAATAATGGAAAGCATTCTCGGAGCTTCGACAAAGTCGATTCCCAGCGAGGCTTCGCTAGGGATTTACCTGTTGCACTTGCGACTTGAATCCGCATTTTTGCAGTTACTTCACATGCATTTACTTTACATGATAGAGGCAAAATACGATGAGCGAAATCATGATCGAACATAACCCGGCACCGGATAGGTTGGACACACTGGGAGTATATGACTGGCCTACCTGGGAGAAGGAAACTTCCAAATTCGCCTGGAACTATGATAGCAACGAGACCTGCTACGTGCTGGAAGGCGAATTCACGGTAACACCGGATGGCGGTGAGCCAGTACACGTAAAGGCCGGGGACTTAGTGCGCTTCCCCGCCGGTATGAGCTGCACTTGGGAGGTGCACCAACCAGTGAGAAAGCACTTTTCCTTTCGCTGACAGGCCGGTGAGAGGCACCGATCCAACTGTGAAGCCGAGCGGGAGATAAGCGAATCAGTCCAATCTCAACCCCAGGACATCCCGCATATCGAAGAGCCCATCTTTCCTTCCCATGATCCAATGGGCGGCGCGCAACGCACCGTTGGCAAAGATCCTTCGGCTCGATGCCCGGTGGGTAATTTCGATGCGTTCTCCGATACCGGCGAACATTGCGGTGTGCTCGCCGACGATGTCACCGGCCCGTATGGTCTCGAAACCGATGGTTTGCCGATCCCGCTCTCCGGTCTTTCCTTGTCTTCCATAAACGGCCTGTGCCGTCAGATCGCGTCCCAGGGTGTCCGCGATGATTTGCCCAAGGCGCAGTGCCGTACCGGAAGGGGCATCCAACTTTTTGCGGTGATGGGCCTCGATAATCTCGATATCCACTTCATCCCCGAGGGCACGGGCCGCAAGTTCCACCAGGGCAAAGCAAAGCGTCACCCCGATGCTCATGTTCGGCGCGAACACGATAGGGATCTCACTGGATGCCTCCGCGATTGTGCTTTGTTCTTGATCGGAAAGTCCCGTGGTGCCGATGACCATACGCCGACCACTGTCTCGACATGCCGACAAGCTCGCGAGGGTGCCTTTCGGCGTTGTAAAGTCGATCAATACATCACATGCCTGAATTACTTTGGCAAGATTATCCGTAATCGAAATCCCCTGCTGCTCCAGACCAACCAGGATTCCGGTATCGATACCGAGCGCGTCATGCCCGGGATGCTCCGTGGCAACGGTCAGTTGCGCCATTTCATCCTCGATACACGCCGTAATGAGATCTCTGCCCATACGTCCGGCAGCGCCATTGATACCGATATCGACCTTGGTGTCATGAGTGATTGATGTATTCGTATCGAAAGATGCCATGGTTATCTCCTGGATTCCTGCAAGAAAATCACAGTATATGGCCCCACGATCCTCGGATGAAAGTACTGAATGAAAGTGTGTGGATGGACTGTATCGGTCCAAGGTGCTGTTGGCCCCGATGCACCCGCGAACAAGGCTGGACTGCGCAAGCGAAACCGGCACGAGCCGAACTGTCCAAGGAAGCTCCGCCTCGAACCGACATGATTTGGCATCGGTAAAGCAAAACGGGCGTTTCGTGAAAATCGACCGATCAGCGCAGCTGAGCGGGAAATCGACCAAATTATTGGCTCTTCAAAAAATCCGTGGGTAGGGATTTGCCATCTCGATAATGTTTAGGGTGCGAAGAGGGTAAGTTAAGTTCTCGGTTCGAGAAGAGTCCTATGCAATTCCCCCTCGACAATCGACATAACCCCGCGAATGTTTGTGGTTGGTCGAAGGGTTTTAGCGATTGTGATTTCACGAGAATTGACGGCAACAGGATTTGGTTGCGGCCTTGGTCGCGCTATGCGGATCCGTCTAAGAACCTCATTCCAGCAGTCCATCCACGGGCTTCGCGCTCCTGATGGCCTTTGGTTGAGAACATACTCCGAACGCTACACGTTCGGAGTATGTAAATAGATCCCAACGTATCGGAAAACTTGTTTTACCGATACGTCGGGCCAGCGCGGCGCCTTCAAACCCCGCTCACTTCACTCCCATCCATCAACGTCCCCAAATACACGAACCCCACCATGCCATCATTCCAATCCGACGGCGCCACCGGCCTGTGCAGGCCATGCAGGATATCCAGCAGGGTCTGGGGCGGGATGTTGTTCTTCACGAACCGGGCGCGATCACCCACTTCGGTGTGCCGGGCGGCAATGATATCGTTGGCGAGCATTTGGTCGAGTTCCGCGTCCACCACCGCGCGATCCACGGGATTGCCAGCGCATCTTTCCTGTAGATCGGCCTTTTGCGACGCCAACAACTCGGCCGCGCCCCCGGCAACGCCGAGGAAGAGTTCCCGCAGCGCTATCGCCCGCTCCGGCGGCGCGTCCGCCGGGACAAGGGCAGTCAGCGCGGCCCCGAGGGTGGGCCCGGCCTTGGTAAACCACGCATCCGGCGCGCCCTTGGCCAGGGCGTCGGCGATCAAGAATTCCCCGATGATGGGGGTGACCAGTTCCGCGTAGTCCTGGGGCGAAATGCCGTGGCGCTCCGTGGCCTTGCCCATGAAGGCCATGATGGCGGTGGCGGCCTGAATCCCACCCACGTCGCGCCAGTCGTGGACCTTTTTGATAAAGGAGGCGATGAGGTCGGCGTTGGTCTGCGGGCCATAGGGCAGAGCCTTGCCCGGCGGCAGTGGGATGACCGGGTAGTCGTTCCAGCGCGCCTTGTATTGCTCCAGGGTGCCATGGATGCGGGCGTTTTCAAAGGCGTCGTATTGTTCCGGGCCGTCGAAGGGGCGCACATCGATGCGAGAAAGCCCCATGCGCTGCCAGAGCGGCGTGAAGAATTGCCCGCCATCCGGTCCTCCCCAGGATTCCGGCGAGATGCCGTCGGCCATCTGGCCTTCTTCCCGATAAGGTACGCCCTGGGCCTTGGCCTTGGCGATGATCACATGGCTGTAGAGCGCAAACAGCTTGCCGCCGAGATCCCCGGGCCGCTTGCCCCACATGGAGGTACCGTCGTAGACCTCCCGGAAACCCGCTTCCGTGAATTGCAGCGAGGTCATGAGGTAGTCCACCGAGGCCCGATGCTCGGCGCAGTAGCAGGTCCAGTCCTCGGAACCGAGATAGGTCTTGAGCGCCGGGGAGGCGAGTTCATCCAGAATGGCTCGTATCTCCGGGGTTTCCGGGATGCTGCCGTTTTCTATCCGCGTCAGCGCCCGGTGCACGATCCAATCGCGGGCGAACATCAATACCGTATTGGCATCCCGGATGCGGACGAAATCGTTTTTGTAATCGCGCACCGAAAAGTTGACGCCGTCGTTGAGGAGGAAGCTCGCGCGGTTGCGCTGGGAGGCCACCACATCGGGATGGACGCCCGAGATGGTCATGCCCACGGCCACGGCCGGATAGCCCCGCACCTGGAATTGATTGCCGTGGTAGTTCTCGGGCGAGTTATGGGTGATGCCGCGAAAGCCCACCGCGCCGCCCCGATGGGTGGCACTGCCCTGGGTGACGCCGCCGGGACCGGCGATGGTCTTCAGGGTGCCCTTGCGACCATCGCCGGGGAATTCCCGCCATAGCCCCTCGCCATCGGGTCCATGGGTCTCGGGATGGGTGAAGATGATTTCATAAGGGGCCAGATGCCCCTCGGAGACGCCCAGGGCCTTGCGGATGGTTTCCTCGGTCTCCCGGTTGGTGGGATTGTCGCCGTTGTTGCCGTCATCCACCGGCAGGATGCGGTGACCGATGCGACGATTTCCTTCATCGGACGTACCTACATCGAACTGAAGATTGCGCACGAAGAACGACGCGCCCGGCGTTTGCAGGTCGAGCCCGTTGTGCACTACCTCGATGCGCCCGAAGCGATCCAGGAGTTCCTCGTCCGGCGTGGTTTCCTCCCCCAGGGCGAACGAGCGCCGCAGGGCCGCGACACTGGGCCGGTAATCGCCCACATAGACGGCGGGGGACTGCTGGAAGAGGAGGGGGCGTTGTGGAGCGAGGGGCGGAGAAGCGACCGGTTCGTCGGGATGGGCGGTTTCGGTGGGGGAGGGCACTTCGGTGCCCTGGTTGTCTTGTCGGTTGTCGGGATGGTGAGCGCCGGTCTCGGTGGGCGTTTCCTCGGGCGCGCCGTTTTCTCGGGTGGCCTGGCGAGTGTTTTGCTCGTGGTCTTGGCGATTATCGCGGCGGTCGTCACTGTTGCGATGGTTGGATTTCCAGTTCGGCATGTGGGTTCTCCGGTGGAATGTGATGTGTTGGGGGGCTTGCGTTATTCGAGGTCCCACTTCCTTATGGCCCTCAGGTACCGATTCATATCATGATCCTTGATGGAATCCAATCCTTGTTCTTTCAAGGCGCTGAAGGCCCCATCGAAATGATCGATGAACCTGAACCAGAAACCGGGTTCCCGATGAATGGTTTTTTCTTCGGATATGTACAGATAGGAACCTACATGGCTGTAACCCATGGCTCTGGCCGGCGCGCGGGTCACGATATCGTTGTTGTTGTGGAATCTGAAGAACCTCGATTTGCATTCGACGTTGAATATCCTCGATCTATGGGTCTCCAAAAATTCGGTTTGTCGAAGGGCGGATGTGGAATCGGTGTGGGATGCGCGACCGGGCACGAGCGCTACGGGCGCTTCGTCATATCGTGCAAGATGCATCATACAACAACAGCCGGTCCGTTCCAGGTAGGATGAAAGGTATCGGTTATCGATGACCGTGGGATCAGCTGCATTACCCCCGCATAACGCAGCAAAGCCGCGACTAAAATCGAACGCTAACCATGAACACCGAATGCCATTTCAAAAATAGATGTCATTTCGAGCGCAGCGAGAAATCTTCTGAATTGCGACAAGGGCTCCAAACGCGCAAGATCTCTCCCTCCGGTCGAGATGACAAATCTTCGATGTTTTATTCACCTGTGCCTACAAACACCAAAAGGACGAATACATGGAGACTGTGCCGCTGGAGATCGAGGATGGTTCTGTATGGCCGTCTGATGGCCTTCATCGGGCAACTGCCTGCCGGATAGGCACACGTATTGGATGAGAAGGCGGATGAACCGTCAAGCTTGTCCCTGAAAGATGTCACGGCCTGTGTCCTTGCCAAAAACGCCGAATTCTACGAGAGGCTGTCCTGATGCGGTTGCTGAATCTCCGGGAGGTCGTCGGACTTCATCGGAAAGTCATCGCTCGATCGGGCGGGCGTCGGGGGTGGTGATTTAGGGGTAGGCGCGGGCGTGCCGCTGGCGGGGGCTTCCACGTCGGCGCGTGGAGACGAGAAAAAAGCGGAACGGAGTAGACTGACGGTTATGGAGGGACCTTTGTCATACCGTGATTTCCGCGAACTCCACTTCCTTGCCGAAACGTGCTCCATCATCGGGGATGGGTTCGAGGTAAAGGTCGATGGCCTCCCGGATATTGGAAAGCGCTTCCTCGCGCGTATCGCCTTCGCTGATGCAGCCGGGCAATACCGAGGCGAATACCGTGTATCCACCCTCGCTGCTCGGTTCCAGGACTACCTGTAATCGCATTTCGTTATCTTCTACATGGAGTCAATTATGGAATCCGTTCGGGTCTCTCTTTCGTGGTCCGTGCGCGCGAAGAACGGCAGCCTTCCATTTCCGGATAATCCAATGCCGATATAGTGCTTCTCGCCCTCTTCCACAACCACGAGATTCGGGGTGCGACCCGGCGAGGCGAGGGGGACTCGTTCCCGGCATCCGCCCCAGCCGATGGTCTTGGGTTTCAAGTCATCTAGGTCGACGGCGTTTTCGGCATCAAAGCATCCCGTCGCGGATGCATGGAAACGGTAATTTGTTGATTTTCTGCTCAGCTTTACGATTGGATCGAGTTTTACAAGGCGCAAATTCCGCCTTACCAATACTCGATCATGCTTCATCGATTCGAGGCGAAGCTTCGCTAGAGCCTTTCCAGTCAATGGGCGGCAAGTTTCCGGATCTCTTCCACCGAGAGCCCGGATGCCTCGGAAATCACATCGATGGCTACCCCCTTGGCCAATAAGGCCCCGGCGACCTCTCTTCGTCCCTCCCGCAGACCTTCCATTTTTCCCTGTTCCATTCCCCGCTCGATTCCCTGTTCCCTTCCCAGCCGGTAAAAGGGCATGCGTTCGATATCTACTTGGGTCAGCATTTTTTCAGCCTCCTCTATTTGTTTGTCGAGGTCGCGATTGGCGGACAGTATGTGCAGCATGTCCAGATATTCCCGCAATCGTTTGAGATTACCGTCCAGCAGGGCGCGCAAACGCGCATAGATGTGGTTGACCACCGTCTGCGGATCATGGTCGCCGAAGTTGCAAAGGATGGCCAGGACCAGCGCATCCGGGTCGTCCATCTCGATCATATGCCGGCAATCCATTTCCCGCATGTCCAGCAGCCCATAGGCGTAATGGATGCCGGGGCCATCCAACCCGCCGGGCATGGTCAATGGATCGGCGCCAATGTAGATAAGGTATTGGTGCAGAGGCAACCCGGGATGGGCCAGCAGGATGTCGGTCATATAACGCATCATCCGAACCGGCATGGTGTCATCGTTATTGTTCTGGATCTCCATATGTAGCAGGAAGGCCTCTCCCATTCGGTTCCGCAATTTGACTACCAGATCGGCGCGGCGGTCTTCGACACGCTGATGTTCGGTGGACAACACCTCCAGGGAATCGGGATCGATGGGTAATTTCAGCAGATAGATGGCGAGATCCACGGCCAGTCGCCGAATGGTCTTTTTGCTGACGATGTCTTTGTTGGTCATGGGCGAAGGTTGTCGTAATCGATCGACCGGGATTTCGGTCGTCATTCCGTAAGTCGGCGGGGAGGTGGGGAATGCCGTTCATACTATTTTATCTCGGCCAGCCACTGTGCTACCCGTTTGGCAAAGTAGGTAAGGATTGCGTCGGCGCCTGCCCGTTTGAATCCGACTAATGTCTCCATGACGACTTTTCGTTCTTCCAGCCAGCCGTTTCGAGACGCTGCCAGGATCATGGCGTATTCGCCACTTACCTGATAGATGAATGTAGGGACCCCGAACTGGTCTTTGACACGGCGCACGATGTCGAGGTAGGGCATGCCGGGTTTGATCATGACCATATCGGCGCCCTCCCGGAGATCCAGGGCTACTTCCTGGAGGGCCTCATCGCTGTTGGCCGGGTCCATCTGGTAGGAGTATTTATTGCCGCTCCCGAGGCTCGCCCCGGAGCCGATGGCGTCCCGAAAGGGGCCGTAGAAGGCGGATGCATATTTGGCGGAGTAAGCGAGGATGCGGGTGTTATGGTGGTCGGCCCTTTCCAGGGCGTCCCGAATGTACCCGATGCGACCATCCATCATATCGGATGGGGCGACGATATCCGCACCCGCCTCGGCATGAGAGAGGGCCTGTTTTATCAACGCATGGACCGTGCGGTCGTTTTGTACATATCCATGGTCGTCCACGAGGCCGTCCTGACCATGGGTAGTGAAGGGGTCCAATGCGACATCGGTAATGATGCCGAGCGTCGGAAATTCCCGCTTCAAGCGGCGCACGGTTTCCTGTACGAGGCCTTGGGGATTCCAGGCCTCGGCGGCATCCAGTGATTTTTTCTGTTGCGAGATTACCGGGAATACCGCGATGGCGGGTACTCCGAGGTCTAAAAGCGCCTCTGCCTCTTCGAGCAGGGCATCCGGGGCCATTCGTTCGATGCCCGGCATGGATGCGATGGGCTGACGCTGTTTTCCTGCTTCGGAAACGAACACGGGATAAATAAGGTCGTCTGTGGTGATGATAGTCTCGCGCATCAGACGACGCGAGAACTCGTCTCGGCGCATTCGGCGTGGACGGGTGCGGGGAAAGCTTGTTGCGGCTTGAATCATCGGACGTTACCTGATGGAAATGGATTTCGTGGGAAATTACCCTGATATACTTGGTCCGGCATGACCGCGACGAAAGGCCCCAGGTATCGGAAAACATTCCGAGAGAACTGCGTGCGCCCAGGATCCACGCCGCTTCGGTGTTGGCGTGAAGGGCTAATATGGTCTCCATAATCGACACCCGAGGCGGCCGGAAGGGGACCACATCAACGGTTGGATGTGAGCCACACCAACCGGGCAAGGCCCAGGGCCACCACGGCGTGGGTATGCAGACGCAGTTTATCGCCGTAGGCGTTTTGCAGCGTGGTGCG